>CAZPCF010000101.1:0-6904 GCA_964585045.1 uncultured bacterium | reverse complement strand
AAAATAGCTCTCGCGCCGAGAGTTTTCTTTTTTTTGGACTATGATGGGACCCTTGCACCGATCGTTCGAAAGCCTGAAAAGGCACGGCTGAAAACGGCTGCGAGGTCCGCCCTGTGCAGTTTGAGTGATCTCCCGGGGGTCAGGATCGCCGTGGTGAGCGGGCGTTCTCTTCCGGACCTCCAAAACATGGTCGGGCCCGTCCCAAAGATCGTTTATGTAGGGAACCATGGGTTGGAGATGAAGGGGAAGGATTTTGCCTGGAGTCATCCCTCCGTGAAACAAGCCTCATGGATCATGACGCGTATTTGGGATGAGCTGGGGAGGAGCCTGCGTTCGGTTAAAGGCATGCTTCTTGAAAACAAGATCTTGGGGATCAGTTTGCATTATCGCTTGGTGCCTGAAGGTAAGGTTTCCTCCCTTTATCAGATTTTTCAGAAGATCATTGCTCCCTGGGTTCAGCTGGGCGTGATCAGTGTTCAGGAGGGGAAGAAGGTCTGGGAGATCCGGTCTTACCCGCGTCTCTGGCATAAGGGAAGGGTCGTTCGGTGGCTCCTTAAAAAATATAAACAACCGAAGGGTCTTCTGCCGGTCTTTATCGGAGATGACCGGACGGATGAAGATGCGTTTAAGGCCCTTCAGGGTTCCGGAATCACCGTTAAGGTAACTGAAAATCCTCGCGCACTCTCGGCAGCGAAGTATTACATTCATTCTCCGGGCGAGGTGCTCGATTTTCTGGAACAGATCATCAAGACTCGGCGACGGCATTTTAGAGAGAAATGACAATGACACAATGACAGGTGACAGTCACCTTACGGGTGACAGTCACCCTGCGCACTGAGAACGGGTGATCCTATGAAGTTGTCCGGTTGGATCTTTATGCTGTGCAGCTGGAGCGCGATCATTGGGCTGATCGTTTTTTCCTACGCAAAGGTCTTGAGTTCCAAAAGGAAAAAACAGGACTGATGGGGTAGACTAAGCAGGAAGCCTTCCTTTTTACGTTCCAAGAGGATTATTGCGGTGAGGGGGTGCCGGACACGCTCTTGACCGGCAATTCAAAAACAAAATAGCTTCCTTTTCCCTCCTCACTTTCGATCCAGATCCTGCCGCCGTGCAATTCCACGATCTCTTTGGCGATGGCAAGGCCGAGCCCTGTGCCGCTCACTCCCTGCATGGCTTTGGATTCGATTCGTGAGAACTTTTCGAAGAGCTTCTTAAAATCCCCTGGGGCGATCCCCGGACCGGTATCGCGGACGCCAAGCAGGATCTTTTGCGGGTCCTCAGCGTGTTTCCCAACGATCGTGACCGTTCCTCCGCTGGGGGTGAACTTCAGGGCGTTGCCTATGAGGTTAGTCAACACCTGGCCGATCCGGTCCTGATCAGCCTCGACCTCCAACGGTTTTTCGACCTCCATCTGGATCCTGATTCCCTTCGTTTTGCTCCAGGCTTCGAATTCGTTCGCAAGGGATTGTGCGAGGTCATCGGCGCGGAAGAGGACGGGTTTAACCGTGTATTTTTTTGCTTCAAGTTTGGAGATGTCCAAGAGGTCGTCGATCAACCGGGCAAGCCGGTTGACATTGTTCAGGGCGACTGTCGCGAATTTTTCCTGGTTGGGGGTGAGTGTGTTGACCGTGGGGTCGCACAGAAGCTGGAGCGCTCCCCGGATACAGGTCAGAGGTGCCCGGAGGTCGTGAGAAACATTGGTCAGAAAGGCGTTCTTGAGGGCTTCGAGCTCTTTTTGCTTCGTGACATCCGAGATCACGGAAACAAAACCGACGGTCTTGCCGTCCTCACTTTCAATGACGGCGTTGCTGGCGAGGAGTACTTTTTTCACCTGATCATTCTGACTTTGGACCACAACCTCTTTGCTCCCCCCGCCTTCAGACGGCTGTTGCACCAGGCTGACCAACTGCTCTTCTTTGAGGTCGTTCAAAATAGAGTGGCCGAGCTTATCTGCTTTATTCACGCCCAAGAGTCTTTCCGCGGCCGGGTTCATTAGCATGATCTCGCCCTTCTTGTTCACCATGATCACGCCTTCGGCCATGGAACGGACGACCTCTTCGGTCTGTTTCTTTTCTTCCCCCAATTCTTTGAACGAGGTATCGAGTTTTTGATAGCGCTCGTTCGTTGTTTTAAACTCTTTTTTAACGATCTCGATCGTCTTGTTCTTTTCCTCGATCAAATGTTCGTAGCGCGTTTTGATCTCTATCGTTTTTTCCGCCGTCTTTTTTTCAACTTCCGCGGCAACGAGGCTGGAGATCTTTTTCGTGAGGCCGCTGGCCTGCTGCGTCTCCCCGGCGAAGTGCATTTTGAGTTCTTTTTCAAGATTCTCTAGGACGACCCCGGGGATCGCGGCCGCCCCGGTTGGGACCTCCACAGCCACCTTTTTTTTAATGATGCCGAGGGCCATGATGAGGGTAAACGTGACGGCCAAAGACATGACGACTAAGAAGGCCATGGTGATAGAATCCATCTAAACGCGTTCTCCTATGATTGCTAACAGTTTCGGGGTATCATTGTATTGATGAACCAGCAATTTGTCAGCTAATAACTTTGTCATTGGAGCGGGGGATCGATCCTCGGAGCAAAGCGGACGCGTTTTTTTAAAGTAAATCTTGCAGAAGAGGTGTGGGTTTGACGCATCAGAATTTAAAAGATCCGCTGCATGGCGTGACGCTTGCGGTGATCCTGAGCCGTTTGGTGGAGCATGTGGGCTGGAAGGGGCTGGCGCACCGTATCCCGGTCCGGTGTTTTCTTTTTGAGCCTACAATCACATCCAGCCTGAGGTTTTTCCGGAAGACGCCTTGGGCACGGAAGAAGGTCGAAGACCTGTACGTCAGAGTTTTTAAGAAGCACTTTTGCGCAACTTCACCCAAATCTTCATCTTCTTTAAATTCAGGCCCTAGGGCTTGTCCAACGAAAGGAAAACAATGAGAGTCAACTATAAAGGAAACAAGATGAGAAAAGAGGCAGCGCGTAAACAGGAACAGGAAGCGAAAAGGCTCAAACGCCTTAATCGGAATAATGACAGTCTCCCCACGCCGCCCGCTCAAGAGGCCCCTCCGGTCGAGGGAGCGAATCCTCCCAGTATCTAGCTCATAACTTATGGTCCATAGCTTGTAGCTTAAAAGAACTATCGGCTATGGACTATAGGCTGTAGCTTTTCGATCGTCCACGGGGAATCATAATAGACGCGATCCTTTTTATTTTAAAAGAAAGAACATATGGCATTGATCAGTCTGCAGGACATCACGTTGGCTTATGGGGGACCACCTCTTTTTGATCATATGGATCTCCAGCTGGAACAAGGGGAGCGTGTGGCTCTCCTGGGGCGTAATGGAGTGGGAAAGACCACTTTGATGAAGGTGATGGCCGGTCATTTGCAGCCCGACTCGGGCAAAGTGGTCTATCAAAAAGGCATCCGTGTCACCCATTTGCCGCAGGAAGTTCCCTCGGGGATCTCGGGCAATGTGTTCGATCTTGTGCTTTCGGGGCTGGGCGAGCGAGTAAAACTGTTGAGCGATTATCACCATGTGAACCACCGGCTCCAGACCGAGTACTCGGAACAGCTTATGAAGCAGCTCGGTGAGCTTCAGGCTGAAATGGACCACACTCAAGGTTGGGAAACGAACCGCGAGGTCGAAGAAGTGATCTCTCATGTAAAGCTGGATCCTGAAAGCCAGCTTGAGGAATTGTCCGGCGGCCAGAAAAAAAGGGCACTGCTCGCACGGGCGCTTGTCCTCAAACCCGAGATCCTCCTCCTGGATGAGCCGACCAATCATCTGGATATCGAGTCGATCGATTGGTTGGAGAGTTTCCTGAAAGGGTATCCGGGAACGCTTTTCTTTGTGACGCATGACCGGACCTTCATGACGCATCTCGCAACACGGATCGTGGAACTGGACCGGGGGAGGCTTTTTAGCTGGGCGTGTGATTATACGACCTTTTTGGAGCGCAAGCAGATGGCCCTGGACGCAGAAGAGGCCGAACGCGCACGATTTGAAAAAAAGCTGGAAAAGGAAGAGATCTGGATACGGCAAGGCATCAAGGCGCGACGGACCCGTAATCAGGGCCGCGTGGTGGCGCTGGAGCGGTTGAGGGCCCAGAAGCGGGCCGAGCGGCGCGCGATCGGGAGCGTCCGTATGAAAGCGCAAGTCATCGAACCCTCCGGCCACCTGGTCGCCAAGGTACACCACATCAGCCACGGCTACGGAGGAACAACGCTCATCCGGGACTTTTCGGCCAAGATCATGCGCGGGGATAAGATAGGCGTGATCGGGCCGAACGGATGCGGCAAAACGACCCTCCTGCGCCTTCTCCTGGGGCAGATCGAGCCCCAAAAAGGGACCGTCCATGTCGGGACGGGCCTTGAGGTCGCTTATTATGACCAGTTGCGCGAACAGCTCGATCTTGAAAAAACAGTCGCTCAGAACGTGAACGAATCCGGAGATACGGTGATCGTTTGCGGCAAGCCCAAAAACATCATCGGTTATTTGCAGGATTTTCTTTTTTCACCGGACAGGGCCAGGACACCGGTGAAGGTTCTCTCGGGAGGAGAGCGCAACCGTCTTTTTCTCGCGAGGCTTTTCGCCAAGCCCTCCAATCTTTTGGTGATGGATGAACCCACCAACGATCTGGATGTGGAGACCCTGGAATTGCTCGAGGAATTGCTGGTCGAATATAAAGGAACGGTGCTTTTAGTCAGCCACGACCGCTCGTTCCTGAACAACGTGGTGACGTCGACTTTGGCGATGGAAGGCAACGGCGTGGTCCGGGAATATCCGGGCGGGTATGATGATTGGTTGAGTCAGCGCATCACGAAACGTGAAACCGACGGATCAAGAACCTCGCGGCACCAAGGTCCGTCAGCGTCTGAAAAAAAACGGGATGCATCAAGATCTTCTGCGGCAGAACAGCGTGAACTGAAGGACCTTTTAAAGAAGATCGAAAAGGTGGAAGCGGGGCAGGAGGGACTCTACAAACTTATGGCCGAGCCCGGCTTTTATCAAAAAGATCCGAAGGAAATCTCCCGGATCAAATTGGAGGCCGAGGCGTATTCGGCCCAGCTCGCCCAAATGTACGACCGGTGGGAGCAATTGGAGAAGTTGAAAAAACCCCTATTAACCTGAGCCGTTCACAAGCGGGGTGCCGGCTTCGTTTCGATTAGTGGTATTGGGACCATCCAAGTCTTTATATTCTCTAGGCCTTAGGGGAAAAGCATTCAATGACTGCCTGTCCCCTAAGGCTTTGAATCGCTCCCCAAAAAAATGAAGAATGACTGCCAATTTATCCTGATTTTGCCCCTCCAGGAGCCGTATTTCTAATAAATGATGCAACCCCTTTGTTTATAATGGCTAAGAAATGGCGCCAAATTTGACAAATGTCTCCAGTGAAGGTATACTTCCTCTAGGATTATAAATGTTATAAAAAAGTATTTACTTTCCTTTCAAATTTCAAGGTTATTTCCAAAATCCAAAAGGCGTGAAAAACTAAAAGTCTATGACTTCTGCTAACACGAAATCTGTGATGCTTAGGGGAATTTCTTCGTTTGTGGCCATCATTTTCACAATGACCACACTCATTTGGGATCCGTCTACGGCATTAGCCTCGCTAGAATCCCTGCAACTCCAGGAGCAGTCAAAACTCCAGGACGAGCTCCAGAGCCATCTTTATTCGTTGCCGACGGAGATCGGAACGATCACGGAAGTTTCGCTTCCTCGGGCTACAGACCATAGACTACAGACTACAGACTCAACAGATCGGAATACTTCCCCTAATGAGAGGCTCCGGTCTCCAGTGTCCGGTCTCCAGTCTCGAACCGGCGATAGCCGGTTCGTCGTGCTCATCCAGGACGCTCACGCAAATCCCGAAGGTCAGCAGAATGTCGCCGCCATGTTGAAATATCTGGAGACAAAATTTCCTGAACTCGTGGTGGGCCTCGAAGGCGCCGCCGGAGAACTTCATTCCGAATACCTGAATTTTTTCAAGGAATTCCCGGAAGCGAACCGCGCGGTGATCGAGGATCTTAAACAAAAAGGCGAGTTGAATGGCGCGGAAATTTTTGCCCTGGAGCAGGCAAAAAGTTCCAGCGTACGGAGTAAGGAGTGCGGCGCAGAGACAAAAATTCGTGATGATGAGTCCGTACACCGTACACCGTACACCGTACGCGGCGTTGAAAACGCCGAACTGTACCGCGACAACCTCAAGACCTACCGGGACCTTTTATCCAAGCGGGACGAAATGCAGACGCTTCTCAACCCGGTTCGTGCGCAGCTGGAAAAAGAAAGCTCGCAAAAACTGAACGGGGAACTCCGCGATTTTCTCAAAGAGCGCAATCGCCGCAAGGAGGGCCGGTTTGATGCCTCGGCCGCTCAGTCTGATCCGGATCTCCAGGCCTATGTTCGTTACCTGCAAAAACAGTCTCTGAAGTTTCTTGAGATCGATCTCAGAGACGCGATCGAGCAATTGCGTTTCCCGAGTCTTTTACGTGTCGTGAGGATCGAAGAGATCCGCAAGGGTTTTGACGCCGAAAAAGTCTGGGGCCAGTGGGAAAAAGCGGTCCAGAGTGTGAAGGCCGCGGCCAAAGACCCCGGCGAAAAAGAATTCGCGGAAGCGCTTGCTGCGTTTGGCCGTGAAAAAGGATACATGAGAGGTGACAGTCGCCCCAATGGTGACAGTCGCCGGACAGCGGAGCGCGCACTTTATCCCCGCAAATTGCTGGAGGGATTATTCCGGTTCGCTCAAAAACATGAGCTCTCGTTCGCGGGACAGGAGGCTTTCTGGCAAAGCTGGAAACTCGCGGTTTTTCAAGCCGAGATCAACGTGACAGAGCTGCTCGCCGAGATGACCGTGTTGGAGGAAAAACTGATCCAGAAGCATGCGCGCTCAGAAGATGAAAAGGCGCTGG
>CAZPCF010000100.1:0-6946 GCA_964585045.1 uncultured bacterium | reverse complement strand
CATTATAGATCCCAACCCTCTCGGTGATCTTGGTCAGTGCGCGCACCGCGTACCGTAACCGGCTTTCATCTTTATAGAAGGACTGCTCTTTTGCCGCCAGCGAAATAGCCCCCTTGGACTGCGCGAGCATTTGTAAAAATGTGGAAGCGAAGTAAAAAATACTGAAAACCGCGGCCAAGGTCATTAACACCACTGGGATAGAAACGCCCGCTGCAATCACCGCCCATGCCATGACACCTATGCCGAGCCCCAGGTAAGCTCCCATACGGGCAGGGGCGTCTCCATAAAGCGATTGCGCGGCCAGAAAGCTTCCCTTTTGCATCCTGCTGAAGAACCTCTGCTGGATCACATTACTCCCAAACCAGGCCGCGAGGATCAGCGCGACCGGCAAAAGTGCAAGAAGCGGGACGGCCGTACTAAAGATCGCAAATATCGAATAAACAGCCCCTCCCGTTACAAGCGTTTTGATGATCGCGGATTTTTCGATATTGATCTGCCGCCCAAAAACAGCGAAAGAAAAATAATCGGGCTGGATCACGACCGGCTTTTCTTTGACCGGGCGGCCGGTCTTCGCATAAAAGGCCTTCATCAACTTGTTATGCCCAAAAAGCGCAAGACCCATGAAGATGGCCAGCCCGCCCATAATGACCGCGAACGAAGCCGCCAGGCCCAAACTGATCCCAAGAACTCCCAAGGCTCCCGGAACCGCAATCGCGAACAATGCGATGCCAAGCGCAACGGTCGTTATGTTAAAAAGGAGATTCAAAGCCGAATACACGATGTAATTCACAAGATCGGCGCTCATCTGGAGGGATGGCCGTACTCCCTTTGCGGTCCATATCCCTTCAAGGCTCTCTTTCAGCTTCGTCTGCGCGATATTTTCCGCGGAGATCCGCTTCAGTACGAGGCTCTTGAAAAGCAGAACCCCTAAAAAGACCGCTAACGCGACAACAATCAGTCCAGAAATGGTCAGTAGCGAAACAACGGTCCCCCCGGCAACCAGGGAAGATCCGGCCAAGGCCATGGGAACAAACTTGGCGATTCCAAGGCTCAGACTTCCTATGGAAAAAATAGGGACGACAAACTTGAAAATAACACCGGCAGTTATTCCGATATTGACCGCCGCGGCAATAACAATACGGGCGATCTTTGCTTTTTCGACCGGAGCCATTGGCTTCGGGAGGGGCATTTCCGGCATTTCAAAACGGAGAACACTTTGGCGTGCGATGCTCTTCACCGCCGCTTCGACCTTCCGCAAATGAAAACCAATCTCGGCATGCATCCTTCCTTTATAGTCACCAGTCCGGACCTGATCAGCCGCCATTTCAAGGCCGGACCCCCGGAACATTTCGGCCTTTATATCCTCGGCTCTTGTAATATAGGAAGAACGCACTAAATTCACGACGTCCTGAACGGACAGGTCCACAATTTCCCGCAGCCGGGCTGTGATCAGATCTTGAATTTCCGCATCCGTCGAATCGCTTGCCGCTGGATCGCTGAAAGCGGTCACCAAACGCTCCTGCATTTCCTGGGCCATCGCTTGAGTGAAGGCATCCGCAAACACAAGCACCAGAACAGCACGCACAAGGGCTTTCTTGTCTTTCGCTTCGCTTAGAGATTTGAGCGCTGCCACATCATCATCGATCTGGAAGCCAGCCGTCTTCAACAACTGAAGTTGTTCCTCCGGCGACTTGCCTTGCAACTGTGGAACAAGCACTGTGCGAATGCTATGGATCCAGCTCTTGAACGCAGATGAGGTGACCGTGCTCCCGACGGCGTCAACAACAAAGTCAACAAGGGCCTTTCGCTTCGCCTTGTCCCAGACCAGATCATCGAACTGTCCGATGTTCGCATAGGCCGCGTCCTCCATCTCTTCCTGCTGGGCATCGGCTTGCATCTTCTCAGCAAGGTGGGTCTCTAGGATCGCTACCAACTCGGATTCAAATCCGCTCAATCCGATCCCCATCTCGAAATTACGGCGGACATGCGCCGACTCAGAGATCCACCACTTCTCCCACCAACCGCGTCCTTTGGCCCGAGCAGTCCGGCGGGCCTCCTCGGCTTTCTGCGCTTCGGATGAGTCCCAATCCTCGATCGTTCCATCCTGTTTGACATTCGCCTTCACTCTCGAGATCAGAGCACGCAAGGGCTTGCGGTTTGAATCACTAACCACCTGGGATAATCTTTCAAGGTCCGCTATGGAATAGTATTGTTTGACTTTTCCGAAGGTTCCACCGCGGCCGACGCGGCCGATCAGCTGATCCATGATGATCTTAAGATTGTGGATGCGGGTAAGATGCAGGGTCAATCCGGTGACCAAGCCGGTTACTTTGCTGATTTCTTTGACCAGAATATCCACGTTAATACCGCGGGTCAGCGTCGCATCGATCAACAGAACATGACCCGGTTGCCCGGCCCGTTTAAGCAAAGCATTCCGTTCTTCAATTGATAAGGTATCGCTGTAGATCTCGACTGTTAATTTCCCCTTGGCTTCGGCCTCGATCGTAGCCTTTAAAGCTTCCGCATCCTGGGAATCAACATCGATCAGATGAATGCCGGACGGATCGGCTAGGACCTCGGCGACAATCCCGTCCGTCTTATGCGCATCATCCCCATAAAGCCTTGGCTTATCGATCTCCTTGGTGTATTGAAAGAGCCCCTGCACCAATTCCACTTCAAGCCCTCCCCCCCTCTTGATTGACAAGGCGCGGTCTCCGGTCGCCGTCATCAGCACGCTGCCCGCCATGCAGGGAAGCCCGCTCATCTGCGCTACGCTCATGCGGCTTACGGTTTTTGTTTTATCGGCGCGGCCGATCCCCGCTTTTTCACGCAGGGCGTTGTGGATCTCCTGAAGATGAGTGCCGTACATGGCCCGTTCATCACTCGAGAACGGGACTACGTCACCGTTCGCCACGATGAAATTCCGGAAAACCCTTTTCCCCTGATATTCGGCGCCCATCGGCTGGCCTTTCGGAACGTAGCACTCATGCGCGATCAGCTCCGCTTCGACCATCGCCTTAAAGTGATCAAAGCTGATACCTTTTTCCTTAAGTTTGCTCCTACGATACTCAAGGCCGGCCTTGAGCGCCGCCATCCAGGTCAAAGTAACTTTCGCACCTTGATCATCAATGACGTATTGGTTCGTCTTGCGCTCAGTCGAAGGAGCGCTGGGGTTCTTCCGAAGGGTTTTCGCGAAAGCCGCGGCCGTTTTCTCCGCTTCAAGAAGCGCGTCCGAATTTGCCGCTTTTCCGCCCGAAATAATCGCCTGGCTCGGATCCGTCACCTCAGCCTGGTCGGCCTCATCCTTGACAAGAGCGACCTTGCCACGGTTGGTTTCGTCATTTGAGAAATGCCTCCCGCTATCGCCTTGAAAATAGAACTGGAACTCCTCGTAGCGGCCATAAACCACATCCGCAGTCCGGACAATGTAATCGATCGAATCCTGGAAATACCGGCCCGCCTTCGCTTCCCGCGCAAGATCGTCAGCGGTGATCTCAACCATGGCGTTTTGGGCCGAATCCCATATCCAAGCGTGCTTACCTGTCTTATCGCTTGTAATAAACGCGGCGCGATAAGGAGACGAAGGATCTGCCTGCGAAAAATACCTCTGGCTTTCTCGTGCGCCGTCTTCCGCGTTCTTATCGCTGTTGGTCGCTATAAGCGTTTTGCGGCCCAGTTGTCCTTTGAGCCAGAGATAGGCAGTTAAAATCCCGATGATGGTCTTTCCGGCGCCCGTTACGGCCAGGTCCAGGATATCTTTTCGTTTCGCACCGGCCTTAAGATTCCCTTCGAGTGTTTCGATGTTCTTCAAAGCGGCGCTTAATTGTCCTCTCGCAACACGGAACGCAACCGCTTCCACCGCATTGAAGATCTGTTGCAGGATCGGGTGTTGGGTCAAAAGCGCATCGTCATTCTCGACCTCTTGATCATGATCTTTTACATCGATAGCTTGGACAGGTTCGGCTTGAGCGACCGGTTCGGCTTCCTGCCGGGCTTTCAGGGCTTTTGCAGCATCTTCTTTTTCTTGGGCTAACCGGATCCGCTCCTGGGTCGCTTTGAGGTTCGCTTCGTCCCTGGCTTTTTTAACGGCATCTTCGGCGGCTTGGGCGTCCCGGGCCTTTTGAGCGGCTTCTTTTTCTCTGGCCTCTCGCGTCGTAGCCTCTTCGAAAACATCCCCGATCGTCGCGGGTTTTCCGGCGATCTGCGCGACCTTTGTAGCCAGCATACGCTTGGCGATCTCAGGAAGGGCTGAAGCTCTCACGGACAATGTGTAGGTATTGATCTCAAGATCGTTTTTCGTGATCTCCGGGATCTGCTCGGCGATCTTCTGGGCCGTGAATCGAAGAAGAATGCTCTTGCGAAGATCCCCGCTGACGGCGCGGCCTTCCGCCGTCGCATTCAAAGCCTCGATCTTTTTCTGAAGGGTCGGAAGCGTCCCGGTCTTGGCATCATAGCCAAAACGCAGGAACTGAACATTGTTTGAAATACCAAGCTTCCCATCCGGGTCAAGCGCCTTCAGTGCACTGATCTTGGCTTCAAGATCCTTACTTGCAAAAAGTCTCTTATAAAAACCGTCCAGCGTCGGAAGCTCTGTAGCCGGCCTTCCGGCGAGCCGGCGAAGGTTGCCTTCGATCTCCTTCGGAACATTAAAACCTTCCCGCTTCATAAGATCCAGATTCTTGCGATATTGCGCGACAACGACCTCAATACCAACATTCGCGCCGATCTCCGCTGGTTTTGAGGTCAGCTTCCCTGCCGTGACATTGAGATCGGCAACCCGGGTTTGGGTAACACCGAACCGGGCGTTGTGTTGACTCAGGATCGCCGGGGAAATTTGGGCCGAGTCTCTATTGATGTTCGGATAATACGTCCAGCGTTCGCTTCCAACCTGGTAGGTCTGGGCGGCTCCAAGCGCTCCGGCGAGCGGGACTTCCCGTCTCGCACGTACCGCCTGCTCGGCGTTTTGGATCCGGAATGCCGCAGTTGCTGTACCGTTCAACAACCAGATAATGTTGCCATCGGCATAGGCTCCATCAAACCTTGCAAACTCAGCGTCGGTCAAGGACCTTCCGGAGGGATCAAGTGTCTCAGCCGCGGCGCGCATACCTTCCAACGCACGCGCGGCATCCTGCTCCGCCGCGATGCTCGCAACAATACTCATCCGGACCTCGGCACGAGCCAGCGGCAGATCCTTTCCAGAGCTAAGGTTCTCAAGAGTGGGTGTCATGTGATCCGCGGCTAATTGGAAGCGCGGGTCATTCAAAACGGCGGTCCTGGGCCGGAGGAATGTTTCCGCGAGAACTTTTTCGATCGGGAGCGGGGTTTCGCGCAACGCGGCATCATAGAGCACGCCTTCCTTTTTCTTATCGATGGCCTTCGTAATGCGCGGGGCGACTACAATGTAGGAGATGTCCTTCTCGCGAAGGTACTTCTCGATCCCGGGCGTATGGAAACCGCCCGTGACAATGGCGGACAGCTTCGCGCCCGTGGCAAAGGTTTTCTCAACCGCTCGCTCGACCAGCACCTGATCACGTTCGAGAGCGGCTTTATAGAAGCGCTCCACACGCGGCAGATCCTGATCGAGTGTCTTCACTTGGGACGGCAATCCGTAGGTGAAGTGGTACTTCGACATGAGCGGGTTGAGAAAGTTTGAAAATGTTTCGGACTTGAATTCGCCCTGATAGATGTAATAGAACTCGGCATCCTGCTTGGTCAGCGTAAAATCGAACATCTTGCAGTAGATGTCATAGATGCGAAGGATATGGTCGAGCGTTACTTGCTCGGGAGTGGTAAAAAGCTTGTTCTTGACCGTTTTCTCGAGAAATGCGATCTCATCAAAGATCGAGACGTCGATCACATCATAAAGTTTCATATACTGCACATAAGCGATGACGTTGGCGTATTTCGTGTTCAGATCTTCCCCGCCGCTCTGAGCCACGCTCACGCCCCGGATCTCATCTTGAAGGTATCCGTAGTAGGCGGCGCGCTTCATCTTCTTCATGCGAAAGTGGACGGTGTTGGTCAGGAATCTGGAAAGCTTCTCGCGCGAAAGGATGCGTTTGAGATCATTGATCAGCTCATCGGTCTCTTTTTCGGCCTTGTCGAAATCAACCTGTTTTTCAAGGTCCACCAGCTGGATCAGGGAGTGCATGCCCGGGTATTCATCCAGGGCGATATTGTGCTTGCGGCCAAGTTCCACAAGATAACGGACATAAGCGACAAGCTCCGGCCCGCCTTCCTGGAACGCGTCGCGGCGGCGGATAAGTTCGCGCATCTCTTCGGGGAACACGAAACGGCTGACCCCTTGCAGGACCTTATCGAGTTCCGCCAGGATCTTTTCATCCCGGCCCTTGAACTGAAGCGCGTCCACATAGGCCTTGCGGTTCTCTTCGTAAAGCTCCCTGTCTTCCACGCCATAAAGTGTCATCGCAGGTTTTTCGACAATGGCGAGATATTCCGGACCTGTGAGGCGTCCTTCTTTCAGGAAATAATCCGCGACGTTCCGGCGGGCCTCTTTGTTCGGAAAAAAGGAAAAGAGTTCGGTGTAAAGTTCCCCGCTCGCGCCCTCAAGGTTGACCAGACCGAGTTGATATTTTTCCGAGAAATAGCGGAGGATGTTGGCGATGTTGCGCTGGGCCTCTTCGTTGACGTGCGCGTCCTGGACGTGAAGGATGATCTGCTCGCGGTTCCCTTTGAAGGTCGACTTGATCGTTCCATAGCTGTCCGGAAGGTCCGGACGGTCGATCAGGGACAATACTGCGTTAGCTTTGAAGGTTTCTACGGGCGTGAGACCGGAGGGATTGGATGCGGCTGCGTAGGCCTTGTTGATACCGCCGTCCCAAACGATCGATGTAAAGGTGAACACACAGACCGTTAGAAGCGCAACGGTCCTAAGCCAAGGCTTGAAACTGTGTGTTTGCCAGCTGATCATCGGATTGCCGTCCTC
>CAZPCF010000099.1:0-6950 GCA_964585045.1 uncultured bacterium | reverse complement strand
ACACCGCGGTCGCTACGCCGGATTTTTTCCTTTTTGATAAGGACCGGAAGCTGGTGTACCGGGGCCAGTATGACGATTCCCGTCCGGGAAGCGCGTTGCCCGTGACCGGCAAGGATGTCCGGGTCGCGGTAGACGCGGTGCTTGCTGGAACACCCGTGCCCGCGGACCAGAAACACGCAGTGGGCTGTTCCATCAAGTGGAAGAAGTAGAACCGATTTTCCGACGAACAGCATGTCACCATAGTTTCGAAGGGAACGCTTCAATTTTATGAACAGGATCCTTCTCGTTCTTCTTTGCGCCGCGTGCGTGATCCTCATCCTCAGGCTCTTTGAGGTCCATTCGATCTTCTTTCCCTCCAAAGAAATAGTGGCTCTCCCTTCGCAGGCCGGCCTTGATTTTGAAGAGGTGCTGTTTGAAACGGCGGATCACAAAAAACTCCACGGATGGTTCATCCCCTCGGGGAAGGAAAGCGACACGATCCTTTTTGCCCACGGGAACGCGGGCAACATTAGCTACCGCATTGACAAGCTGATCTTCTTTCATCGCCTGGGGTACAACGTTTTTATTTTCGATTACCGGGGCTACGGGAAAAGCGAGGGCCGGCCGGGAGAACAAGGTCTTTACCGGGACGCCGAAGCGGCTTATGACTCTTTGGTAAAAGAGCGGAACATTCCTGCAGGGAAGATCGTGGGGTACGGCGAGTCGATCGGAGGGGCGGTCATTGTTGATCTGGCCCTGCACCGGCCGATGGAGGCTTTGATCCTGGAAAATACTTTTACGAGCGTCAAAGATATGGTGAAGATCCATCTTTCACTTGTCCCGGCGTGGGTATTGGCAAGCCGGTTCGATACCAAGCAAAAAATAGCTTCGATCAAGATCCCGAAACTTATCATACAGAGTAAAACCGATAAGATCGTTCCTGCGCGCCTTGGGGAGGCTCTTTTTGAGGCCGCGGCACCGCCGAAAGAGTTCCTGGCGATCCGCGGCGATCACAACAGCGGGTTTTTCGAATCCGAAGACCTGATCGAAAAGAAGCTCCGCGATTTTCTCAGCCGGTGAACGCGGTTTTTTGGATTCGCTGTGTTTGACACTCCTTCCGCATTCGGGCAGAATGGCACCGATTTGCCGGTTGGTAAAACCGCATACGAACTAGTAGGGCAGGTTTAAACCTGTCCTACCACGTTTTAAAAAGGAGCAAGGGTTGGAAGGATTATGGAAATCAATATTGATAAAGTTGCGGAACTTGCGCGGCTCAATCTGAAGCCTGAGGAAAAGCAAAAGCTCGAGAAGGACCTCGGTGCGATCCTCGACTATGTCAAGAAGCTGGACAAGCTGGATACATTTAAGGTCGAGCCCACGAGTCATGTTCTCAACATAGAGAATGTGTTTCGTGTCGATGAGGTCAAACCTTCGGATGCCGCCCCAAAGGCCCTAGAACACGCCCCGCAGACCGAGGGTTCTTTCTTCAAAGTCCCAAAGATCGTGCAGCGATGACCGAGAGGGACAGGCACCTTTTCCGCAGGAAAAGGTGCCTGTCCCTTTAGACTATAGACCATAGACTGAAGCTAAAGATAAAAGCAAAAAAATGACTGATCTGACAAAACTAACGTTAAAAGAAGCTATTGAGATCGCCGCAATAGACGGCGCGCAGCCGATTCTGGACGCTTTTTCTAAGAGGTCTGCGGCATTGAACCCCAAGATCAATGCGTTCCTTCGGTTTAAGGACCCGCCCACATTTACGCAGTGTGATAAATCACACTGCGTAAGTGTGATGGGTAAGGGGTCGTTGCATGGCGTTCCCATCTCCATCAAAGACAACATCTGTATCGACGGCAGGGAAGTGACCTGTGCATCGAAGATCCTGTCTAAGCATGTGCCTCCTTACGATGCGACCGTGATCACAAAACTCAAAAATGAAGGCGCGACACTTTTCGGTCAGTGCAATATGGATGAATTTGCGTTCGGCTCTTCATGCGAGACTTCCGCGTTCGGCCCGTGCCGCAATCCCTGGGATCTGGAACGTGTGCCGGGCGGCTCGAGCGGCGGCTCCGCGGCCTCGGTCGCGGCGGACATGACATTGGCTGCGCTTGGTTCCGATACCGGCGGTTCGATCCGCCAACCCGCGGCGCTTTGCGGGGTGGTCGGCGTAAAACCGACTTACGGGCGCGTGTCACGCTACGGGCTCATTGCATTCGGCTCCAGTTTTGACCAGATCGGCCCTCTCACCAAGACCGTAGAAGACTCGGCCATCCTTATGAATATTATCAGCGGACACGATCCGAAGGACTCCACTTCGTCACCCGAGAAAGTTCCGGATTTTACGCAGGCGCTAAGGCGCGATGTTAAAGGGCTCAAGATCGGCCTTCCGAAAGAATATTTCATCGAAGGGATCGACCCCGAAGTCGAGAAAAGCGTGCGCCAAGCCGCAGAGATCTATAAGAAGCTCGGCGCCGAGATCAAAACAATTTCGCTCCCGCACACGGAGCATTCGGTCGCTGTCTACTATATTGTCGCCGTGGCGGAGGCGAGCTCGAATCTCGGCCGTTTTGACGGCGTGGAGTATGGACTTCGCATGCCGTCGAAGGACCTTCGAGAAATGTATTTTGAGACACGCAACCAGGGCTTTGGCCAGGAAGCCAAGCGCCGCATCCTTCTCGGCACTTTTGTGCTCTCGGCCGGTTATTACGAGGCTTATTATCTGAAAGGGCAGAAGGTCCGCACGCTCATTCGCCAGGATTTCGAGAAGGCGTTCAAAGAAGTGGACGTGATCCTCTCACCGACGTCCCCGACCGCAGCATTCAAGATCGGCGAAAAGGCTGCGGACCCGATCGCGATGTACCTCTCCGATATTTTCACGATTCCCGCGAACCTGGCCGGCATTCCCGCAATGTCCATTCCTTGCGGATTCACGGGCGGTAGCCTTCCCATAGGTATGCAACTCATGGCCAGACCGTTCGACGAATCCACCATGTTCCGCGCAGCGTATTCGTTCGAGCAGGAAACCGGGATCTATAAGAAGAAGCCGAAACTAGACGGAAGCCTATAGACCATAGACTATAGCAAAATAAAATGACGGTTCTTGAGATCGCAAGAGTTTATACGGACCTGGTGAAGGCGGAGAGGGAGATCCCTGAGGGGGAGCACCAGGCTAAGGGAAAGATCAATGCCCTCCGGACCAAGTATCACGAGCTCTTGATGGCGAAAATGAAGGAAGAGCGGACCGGTTTTTCCGACCGTTTTGACTCTGCCGCTAAGGCTTTTGACCTTATCCGGGAAGAAGATGCAAAGTACGGAAAAACGAAGCTGGGCTGAATTTCCCCGACGTCGGGGGAATTGAAAGTGAATTGTCGTGCGGGCACGACAATTGGAGGCTGGAAATGAATTCTTCCGACGGTGGAAGAATTCAGTCGGCCGGAAGATTCTGCCGACGTCGGCAGAATTGGAATGGCAAGACAACGCTTGTAAAAAAGTAAGAAAGATAATCAATGAATTACGAACCCGTAATAGGTCTGGAAGTCCACGTACAACTAAAAACCAAGAGCAAGCTTTTCTGCTCGTGCTCCACGGAATTCGGGGCGGAGGGGAACAAGCATACGTGCCCCGTGTGTCTGGGCTGGCCGGGATCTTTACCAGTGCTGAACGAGGCCGCTCTCAAACTCGGGATCCGGGTGGGACTCGCGCTCAATTGTAAAGTGGCGGAGCGGCTCAAATTCGACCGGAAAAATTATTTCTACCCCGACCTTCCGAAGGCCTACCAGATCTCACAGTTCGACATGCCAGTGAACGGCAAGGGCGAACTTTTGATCGAAACACGAACCGCGGACGGAAAGATGGCCGAAAGAAGGATCGGCATTACACGCGCGCACTTGGAAGAAGATGCCGGAAAACTTCTTCACGAAGGCATCACGGACGGCAGTTTGGTCGATTATAACCGCGCCGGCATTCCGCTCCTGGAGATCGTTTCCGAGCCGGACCTCCGGAGCCCTCAGGAAGCGTACGATTACCTTACCGCACTGAAGGCCATCCTTCAGTATGTCGAAGTGAGCGACTGCGATATGGAAAAGGGGAGCCTTCGCTGCGACGCGAACGTTTCCGTCCGGCCGGTGGGCCAGGAAAAATTCGGCACCAAGGTCGAGATCAAGAACCTGAACTCCTTCAAGATGGTGCAGAAAGCCATTCAATACGAAATTGAGCGGCAGACCGAAGCCTGCGAAAGCGGGGAGACGATCGTCCAGGAAACGCGGCTTTGGAATGACGCCAAGGGAACGACATTTTCCATGCGTTCCAAGGAAGAGGCCCACGATTACCGTTATTTCCCGGAGCCGGACCTTGTGCCGTTCACGCTTGCGCGCGAGACCGTCGAGGAGATCCGCAAGACATTGCCCGAACTTCCTTTGGAGCGCGCGAAGCGGTTCATTAAGGAATTCGGAATTCCGGAATACGATGCCTACGTGCTTGTGCAGGAAAAGAAGATCGCGGGCTATTTTGAATCCTGCGTCCGGGCTGGGGCCACGGCAAAACTTGCGAGCAACTGGGTCCAAACGGAACTTCTTGCTCTACTGAACGCAAAAAACGCGGCGATCGAAGATTGCCTGATTTCGCCGCATGCGCTCGCCGGGTTGATCCGCCTTGTCGAACAGGGGACCATCAGCGGAAAGACCGCCAAAGACGTGCTTCAGGAAATGGCGGCGACCGGGAAAATGGCGGAAGTGATCGTTAAAGAAAAAGGTCTTGTTCAAGTTTCGGATGCCGGATTGATCGAAAAAGCGGTCGAGAAAGCCATTGCTGCAAATCCCGCGGCGGTTGCGGAATTCAAGGCCGGAAAACAAAAAGCCCTCGGGGCTCTTGTCGGCGCAGTGATGAAAGAGACGGGTGGGAAGGCCAACCCGAAAGTCGTCAATGAGCTTTTAGGTAAAAAATTACAGTGCTAGTACGGAGTACGGCGTACCGAGTACGGCGAAAAACTGGCAGACAATGAAAATCCAAAAGCAAAGAAAAAAAACGCCGTACGCCTTACGCCGTACGCATCCTCAGGACTCCGTACACCGTACGCCTTTCTACACCTTAGGGGTAGAGACTTCCTGCGACGAGACATCGTGTTCTGTTTTAAAAGGCAAGGACACGATCCTTTCCAACGTTGTTTCCTCAAGCCTTTTCCGGCACAAGAAATTTGGCGGTGTGGTGCCTGAGATCGCCTCGCGGCATTGCATGGAACAGATCCAGTGCGTCTTTGAAGAAGCGCTCCATGAGGCCAGGATCAAGCCCAAGGATCTCGATCTTGTAGCCGTAACCCAAGGCCCCGGGCTTATCGGATCACTCCTTGTCGGTGTCGCATTCGCTAAAGCGCTTGCCTATCAACTGAAGATCCCTTTTGTGGGCGTCAATCATATGGAGGCGCATCTTGTCGCGAACTTCTTTGGCCAGCCGGAACCCAAACGCTACATCGGTCTTCTTGTTTCAGGCGGGCACACGATGCTCACATTCTGCGAAAAGGGGAAGATCCATATCTTGGGAGAGACCGTGGACGACGCGGTGGGTGAGGCTTATGACAAGGTTGCGAAGATCATGGGGCTCAGTTACCCCGGAGGACCCATCCTCGATAAGCTTGCGAAAGAGGGAGATCCGCGGGCTTTTCATTTTACAAGGCCGAAACAAAATGAGCGTTTCAATTTCAGTTTCAGCGGCGTGAAAACGGCCGTGCTTTACCAGTTCCAGGATCCGAAGACCGGGAAGCCAAACCCTGCGGCGCCTTCCAAGCAGGACATGGCGGCAAGTTTTCAGCATGCGGTGATCGGATGGCTCGTCGAAAAAGCGCTCGATGCCGCTGAATTCAAAGGCGTATCCGATATTGTGGTGGGCGGAGGCGTCAGCGCGAACTCTTGTCTCCGGGAAAAACTCGCGCGGGAGGCCCGGGCGTTGGGGATCAAGGTCTGGTTCCCGCCGTTTGTGTTAAGCACGGACAATGCAGCCATGATTGCGCGGCGCGGTTTTGAACTTCATAAAAAAGGAATTCGGTCGTCATTTAATATGACAGGCGATCCCGCGCTCTTAATGCGCGCGGAACGCGGGTAGCGGGAAACTGCAAACGATAAGGGTTTGCGTCCCCCGCTCATCTTTTCTCGAATCATCAAGGAGGCCTTTATGGGTTCTTTTTTTCTGACGTCACAGGATCTTGACATCGCGATAAAATTGATCATCGCGACATTGCTCGGCGCTGTGATCGGCCTTGAGCGGGAGGCTCACGGGAAAGAGGCCGGATTCAAGACCTACGCGCTCGTGTGTCTGGGTTCGGCGCTCATGATGATCGTTTCGGTCGATGTCTTCACTATGTTTAAAGGAGTAGCAACGGTGGACCCGGGGCGTATCGCGGCGCAGGCCGTGACCGGGATCGGGTTCCTGGGAGCCGGAGCGATCATCCGTTCCCCGGAGGGCATCAAAGGTCTGACCACCGCGGCTGGGATATGGGCTGCCTGCGCGATCGGATTGGCATGCGGGCTGGGTCTTTATAAGCAAGCTGTCATGACGACACTTCTAGTCCTCATCATCCTGGTGATATTCTCCAGACTTCAACGGAATATTCTCCCCAAGAAACGCGTTGCGGAGTGAGGGTGTTTTTCCAGGATTGACACTCCGAGGGTAAAAAGCTAGAATCCGCCCTCTATGAATAAGCTCAAGATCGCATTACCCAAGGGCAGTCTCGAAGAAGCGACCTATAATCTCTTCAAGCGTGCCGGTTTCAAGATCAATGTCAGTTCCCGTTCCTACATTCCTTCCATTGATGATCCCGAGATCGAAGTGGTGCTCTTTCGCCCCCAGGAAATGTCCCGTTACGTTGAAGATGGCATCGTGGATTGTGGTCTGACCGGACATGACTGGATCGTGGAAAATGACTCTGATGTGGTGGAACTCTGCGAGCTTCAATATTCCAAACGCACTTCCAATCCCGTTCG
>CAZPCF010000098.1:0-7013 GCA_964585045.1 uncultured bacterium | reverse complement strand
CACCACGCCGGTTGCTGCGGGAGATCTCAAAATGCGCACCGGAACATCCTTGAATTCCTTCTCGCCAAATTCTTCGCGAATAGGAATATAAACGTTCACGAGCGATTCACTCATGGGCTTCACACCGGGCGGCAGCTTCACCTGGACGGTGCGATAAAAAGAACGGATGCGACCGACCAGATCGATCGGTTCGGTCTTCGCGGACTTCATTTTTTCAAGCACCCCTTTGGGGCCCTTCGTAAGAATGGCGTTCGGGTCCATACGCAATTCATCGGCGAGAAGTTTGTAGCCGACCGCGGGTTCCCCCACAAAATCCGGCTGGATCTCAAGTTTTTGGACGATCAGCTCATCCAGTTTTAACGTCACAACCTCGGGCACGATCCTGACAACACGGATCTGAAAACTCGGCAGACTGATCTCGGCCGGTTCGAGACGAAAAGAATATTCTCCCGCGGTTTTGATCTCCGGACCGACCTTGTGCACGGCCTGGATGTCCTGGCTCGCAAGGTTCACGATCAGTGCGCGCGGCGCGGACAACGTGACCTGCACGACGCTCGCAGAGATCTCGGAGACTGTCATTTGTTCACTGTTCATTTGAACCTTGAGCGGGATCACGCGCATGACCTCGATATTCTCCTCGCCGACGGCGTAATACCATGTCCCGATCGCAAGCACCAAGGATATGATCTTCAGACCCCAGTTATGGACTAACCAGTCTTTCATTTTCCGGTTTCCTTCCCATGGAACTGGAAAAGTTTTTTGTTCTTGTCGATGAAATCCTTGAAAACGTTCTTGTTCTCCGCCGCCTTAAAAAGCCCTTTGAGGATCCGCTTCAGATCCTCCAGATCGAGTGCTTTGGTCAGTTTCCCGAAGACGGAAACCGAAATATCGCCCGTCTCTTCGGAGACCACAATGCAGACGGCATCATTTTCTTCTGTGAGACCGATCGCGGCCCGATGGCGTGTGCCCACCGATGTGGGAAGGTCGGTCATTTGTGTCAGTGGGAAAAGCGAACCACAGGAAGCGATCCGGTCCCCCGTAATGATGGCAGCCCCATCATGCGTGGGAGTGTGTGGGTCAAAAAGGCTGAGCAAAAGCTCCGCGCTCACTTTTGCGTCGATCATCATACCGCTTTCAATGTAGTTTTTGAGGCCCACATCCCGCTCAAGTGCGATAAGAGCGCCGGTCCGGTGCCGCGACATGTGGTCACAAGCGCGGATTACTTCGTCGATCATGCCCCCTTTGCTTAAAAATCCGGTCGACATCGTGGTCCCGATACGCGCCAGCACGCGCCGCATCTCCGGCTGGAAAATGATGAGGAATGCCACAACCCCTACGGCGAAGACCTTGGAGAGGACCCAGATGATGCTATTCAACTCGAGAAATTTCGCCACAAGGAAGATCACCACGAGGATGACAAGCCCCAAAAGAACTTGCATGGCGCGCGTACCCTGGAAGAACCGGATCACGGAATAGATCAATACCCAGATGAAAAGGATCTCGATCAGAGGCCGCCAGAAGGAAAGAAGAAGTTCGAGCATTTTATTTTTTTCCGAAGAGCGTGAAAGCGAGGGTGAGGATCAGACTGAGCAGGATGCAAGTGGTGATGGGTAAATAGAAAGCGAAACTGCCTCGTCGGAGAAAGATATCACCCGGAAGTTTCCCGAGCATCGGCACCTTCGAAAAAATAGCCGCAAAGATCCCCATGCCCACCAAGATCAGGCCGAAAAAGATCAGGGTTTTTGCAAGATCGCTCATGCTGGCTCCTCTCGAGATTTTCTATAATATAACACGGCACGGAGGCACCTTCAAAGAACTCTATGAGATGCTTTAAAAAAGCTGCTGGCCGGAGGTGGGAGGTTTGGCTCCAAAGTGAAAATAAGCTCGCTCGGTCAGGACGCGGCCGGAAGCGGTGCGTTTGAGGAAACCCCGTTGGATAAGATAGGGCTCATAAATCTCTTCGAGGGTTTCGGCATCTTCCCCCACGCCCACAGCAAGGCTGTTGACGCCCACGGGGCCACCTTTGCATTCCTTGAGAATATATTGCAAGATCCTTTTGTCCATGGGATCCAGGCCTTCGCTGTCCACACCAAGCATTTTTAGCCCCTTGTCCGCGACCTCGGCTGTAATCTTCCCATCGGCCTTGACTTGAGCGTAATCCCGGACACGGCGGAGCAGGCGGTTCGCGATACGTGGCGTACCGCGCGCGCGGCCGGCGATCTCCTGTGCGCCTTTTTCGTCGATCGCGATCTCCAATATTTCTGCGGAACGCTTCACGATCGTAGCCAGATCTTCATCCTCATAATAGTTCAGCCGCTCGATGATCCCGAATCGCGAACGCAGGGGCGCGGTGAGGAGACCACTCCGGGTCGTGGCACCAATGAGTGTAAAACGAGGCAATTGCATCTTGACCGAACGCGCGTGCGGCCCTTTATCGATCATGATCTCGATCGAATAATCTTCCATCGCGGAATAAAGATATTCTTCCACCACATGCGGGATGCGATGGATCTCGTCGATAAAAAGCACGTCGCCTTTTTCGAGGTTTGTGAGAATGCCGGCTAAGTCTCCCGCCCGCTCAAGCACAGGGCCCGATATTTGATGGATCTTGGCACTCATGCGGTTGGCAATGATATTGGCAAGCGTGGTTTTCCCGAGACCCGGAGGCCCGAAGAGCAGGATGTGATCGAGCGATTCCTTGCGGCCAAGCGCTGCCTCGATAGAGACCTTGAGGTTTTCCTTTACTTCGGTCTGGCCGATGAATTCATCGAGCGTGGCCGGACGGAGCGTCACTTCGATCTCGATCTCTTCCGGCTTGAATTCCTCGTCGATCACTCTGTCGTCTGACATAAATCTCCAACTACTGGTGACAGTCACCCAAAAGGGGACAGGCAGTCACTCAATGTCTGTCCCCTTTTGGGTGACTGTCACCAGTTTTCGTTTCCTGTTGCGCGAATTATACATGTTTTAATGCCGCGCGGATGATCTCTTCCACGGACGGCTTTTTGCCGAGCATCGCCTTCAGCGTTTTCTGCGTCGCTTCCTTGGCTTTTTGTTTAGTATAGCCGAGTGACACGAGCGCTGAGACCGAATCTTCGACCATCTGGTCGGAAACACTTGAGTCATGAATAAGTTCTTTTCCGGCCGAAACCTCCGCCCTCCCGATCTTGTCCTTGAGTTCGACGATCACACGCTCGGCGGTCTTCTGTCCGATCCCGGAAATAGCCGTCAGTACAGGGACATTCTTTTCCTGAATGGCGCACTTGAGTTCCGGAAGCGTTACGCCAGAAAGCAACGTGATCGCGAGTTTCGGCCCGATCCCGGAAATAGAGATCAGAAGTCTGAACGCCTCACGCTCTTCTTCGGTCGCAAAACCGTAAAGTAACTGGGCGTCTTCACGTACAACAAAATGCGTGAAAAGTTTGACTGTCTCGCTCAGATTCGGAAGGCTCGAAAACGTGGAAAGAGAAATACGCACCTCGTAGCCGATCCCGTTCACATCCAGGATCGCCGCCACCGGCGTTTTCCCTGTGATCTTTCCGATCAAGTAGTGGTACATAAAACCCTTCGCTTAGAAGAATGCAAATGACACATCGCGATCGCGAGGGCGTCGGAGGCGTCGAGGGCCGGGGCTTCCTTGAGATTTAAAAGCCGCTTCACCATGAACTGCACCTGTTCCTTAGACGCACGGCCGTTGCCCGTAACGGACTTTTTCACCGCCGTCGGAGCATATTCTATCACTTTGATATCTTGTTTAGAAGCCGCGAGCATGGCGCAGGCGCGTGCCTCGCCGATCCTCTCAACCGCCCGGATGTCTTTGGCAAAAAAAAGCGTCTCAAGCGCCATCACATCGGGCTTGTAACTTTGGATATTTTTCTGGAGAGATTCAAAAATATGAAGAAGACGTTTGGCGATCGTGTCTTTGGACGCGGCGCGGATGGTACCGCAGATCACGAGCTTGAAGTCCCGTCCGCCGGATTCGAGGATCCCAAAACCCGTGCGATGCGTGCCGGGATCGATGCCCATCACCCGCATGGAAAAATCCCCATACGTGTGAAGGCCTCAGACCACAGGCTACAGACTACGGCAGAAAAGATGCTTTTAAGTCTGCCGTCTCCGGTCTCCAGTCTCCAGTCTGTCATGCAAGTTCTTTCATCACTTCTTCGGGGATATCCACGTTCGAATAAACGTTCTGAACGTCATCATGCTCTTCAAGCGCTTCGATCAAACTCAAGACCTTCCGTGCCGTATCCGCGGAAACACTTACAAGATTTTTCGGGATCATGGTAAGCGTCGCACTGTCGATCTTAATCTTTACTTTTTCGATGGCTTCACGGACCGCCCAAAGATCCTGAGGCGCGGTTGTTACTTCAAAGGCCTGGTCGGTCGAAGTCATATCTTCGGCCCCGGCACCCAGCGCGACTTCCATAAGCTGGTCTTCCGTTGTTGCGCTTTTTTGAATAACGATGAAGCCTTTCTTCTCGAACATCCATGCCACAGTCCCGGCGCTCCCCATATTACCGCCGTTCTTGTTGAACACACTCCGGATCTCAGAGGCCGTCCGGTTCTTATTGTCCGTCAGACACGCGACCAGGACTGCCGCGCCTTCGGGGCCGAAACCTTCGTAGGCGATTTCCTCGTAGGTCACGCCCTCGAGCTCTCCCGTCCCCTTCTTGATCGCCCGTTCGATATTGTCCGCCGGCATGTTGGAATCCTTGGCGGACTGAATGGCGGTGCGAAGTCGAGGGTTGGTGTTGAGGTCTCCGCCACCCGTTTTTGCCGCAACCGTGATCTCGCGGATGAACTTCGTAAAGACCTGGCCGCGCTTGGCGTCCACAATCGCTTTTTTATGCTTGATACTCGCCCATTTTGAATGTCCGGACATGGTTCCCCCGTTAGAGTCTTAATCAACTGTTAAAAGATTTCCCGTTCTCAAAACCCCAAAAACTGTCGCTCTTTTCCCTGCTAAAGTCATTTGAGACCCTAACGGGGCGAGTTTTGTCACTGTTTTAAGATGGCGATTTTGACAATCTTTTAATGGATTCCGTGACGCGCACCACATCGCGCATCGCTTTGACATCATGGACCCTGACGATCTGGATCCCGTTCATCACAGCCGCCGCGACGCATGCCGCGGTCCCGAATTCCCGCTCGTTGGCCTCGCGCCCGGTCACTTTTCCGATAAAAGATTTCCGGGACGGCCCAAGCATGACCGGGAGCTCCAGTCTGTGGAACGCACCGAGATTTTTCATGATCTCAAGGTTCTGATCCGCGGTCTTCGCAAAACCAAGCCCCGGATCGACCACGATCCGCTCGAGCTCGATCCCCGCGTCCGTAGCGATCCCGATACTTTCACGAAGTTCGGCTATCACGTCCGTAACAACATCGCCATAACCGGTCAGCGTCCGCATCGTTTCCGGCGTCCCGCGGCTGTGCATCAAGATAATTCCCGCGCCGAATTTTTTTACGACCTTCGCCATGCCAGGACCCGACCGCTTCAGGCCGCTCACGTCGTTGATGATGTCAGCACCCGCCCCGAGGCACTCCTTCGCGACTTCCGGCCTGACCGTATCTATTGAGATAGGAACCAAAACTTCTTTGCGGACCCGCTTCAGGACCGGCAGTAACCGCTCCCGCTCTTCTCGGTCAGTGACCGGCAAGGCCCCCGGCCGTGTGGACTCGGCGCCCAGATCCAGGATGTCCGAACCTTCTTCGACGAGCTTCAAGGCTTGCGCGCTCGCAGCCCCCGGATCCAGATATCGCCCACCGTCAAAAAAGGAGTCGGGGGTGATGTTCAGAATTCCCACCAAAAGGGTCCGGCCAAAGGAAACAGTGTTTTGCCGGATCTTCCAGATCAAGCGACGGGCTTCCCTGTTTCCGAGATCCCGTTTCCATTCTCGGGCAACGAAGCCCCTTGAAGTCCGGTGATCTTTTTGATCTCTTCGGCGTCAATCACTTCTTTCTCGAGCAGCACATCCGTCAAGAGCGAGAGCTTATCCTGGTTCTGTGTCAGGAGACCGGTCGCCCTTTCATAACAGCCGTCCACGATCCGGCGAACCTCACCATCGATCAGGACCGCGGTCTGTTCTGAATAATCTTTCTCGCGCATCAGATCGCGGCCCAGGAAGACCTGCCGGTCTTTTTTGCCGAACGTCAAATGCCCGAGTTTATCGCTCATGCCGAGCTCGCAAACCATGGTCTGCGCGTAATGGGTCGCTTTCTCAAGATCATCCGAAGCGCCGGAGCTGATCTCTTTAAAATAAATTTGTTCCGCCACGCGTCCTCCGAGGAGTACCGTGATACGATCCAAGATCTCGGTTTGGGTGATCAGATTGCGGTCTTCATCCGGGACCTGGAGGGTGTATCCGCCGATGCCATAGCCGCGAGGAATGATGGAAACCTTATGTACAGGATCAGCTCCGGGAAGAAGCAGGGCGATCAGCGTGTGTCCGGATTCATGGACCGCTTTGATCTTTTTTTCACGTTTGGAAATGACGCGGCTCTTGCGCTCCGGGCCGACCATCACGCGTTCGATCGATTGTTCCAGCTCGAGTTGGCCGACAAACTCCATCTTTCGCCGCGCACCCAAAAGGGCGCCTTCATTCACAAGATTCGCGAGGTCCGCACCTGAAAAACCGGGGGTCTGGCGCGCGATCTTCGCAAGATCCACATTCGGTCCGAGTTTCACGCCGTTCACATGAACCTTCAGGATCTCTTCACGGCCCTTGATGTCCGGCCGCTCGATCACGACCTGGCGATCAAAACGTCCCGGCCTCAGAAGCGCTGGATCCAATACATCCGGACGGTTCGTCGAAGCGATCAGGATCACACCGATATGTGTGTCAAATCCGTCCATTTCCACCAAAAGCGCGTTCAAGGTCTGCTCGCGTTCGTCATGCCCTCCGCCAATCCCGGCGAAACGCTGGCGACCTACCGCATCGATCTCATCGATAAAAATGATCGCGCCTTTGCCGCCCGCTTTGGCCGCCCGCTTGGCTTGCTCAAAAAGATCC
>CAZPCF010000097.1:5214-7039 GCA_964585045.1 uncultured bacterium | reverse complement strand
GCTGAAAGAATATCAGGAAAAACCTTTAAAGGTTTTTCCTGATATTCTTTCAGCATGAACCCCATTAGAGATAGGAAGCGCTTTCAAAGCGTTTTCGGGAAGAGAGGCGAATTTTTTTATATGAGTTCCAGTGGCCGGTCCAAATGTCCAGAAGAGGGGCCATGGTTCCAATGATCTCTAACGGGGTGAAAAAATCCGTTTGGCTTCCCTTGGCGATCGTCTTCGCCTCGGTTTATTTTTTTTCCATGAACGGTCTTGGTGCTTTGCCGGGGCTTGCCATTAATTTCCTGCTCAAAGATAGGGCCGGGTTGACTCCAACGCAACTTGCCTATTTCCAGGCGGTGACCCTGATCGCGTGGGTGGTGAAACCTCTTTGGGGGATGATCTCGGACCTTTTTCCGATCTTCGGGTCCAGGCGCAAGTCCTACCTCATTCTTACGTCGCTTTGCGCGGCCGTGGGCTGGCTCATCCTTGCTTTTTTACCTGATCCGGCTGTTGCTGCGCCCCTTTTGCTCCTTATGACACTGATCTACATGGCTTATGCGTTCCAGGACGTGGTCTCGGACGGTCTTATGGTCGAAACCGGGCAACCGCTCAACATGACCGGGCAATTCCAGTCGATCCAATGGGCCGCCGTTTACACGGCCATGATCATCACTTCGTTCGCCGGTGGCCTGGTCGCCGAACTCGCGCAGAAAGATGTTTTATCTTACCGGAGCATTTTTGGAATGACCGCGGTGTTTCCAATCTTGACGGCTGTGATCGTTTTCTTTTTGGTCCAGGAACCTTCGCAGGCCCATCTCGAACGGGCAGCGGAACTCGGTCTCCGGGATATTTTTCGGCACCGGGGTATCTGGATCCTTGCGGCTTTCCTTTTCCTGTGGAATTTCTCTCCCTCTTTTGGCGCTCCTTTCTTCTACTATGCTGTGGACACGCTGAAATTTACCGCGTCTTTTCTCGGAATCCTTCAGGCGGTCACAAGCGCTGGGGCCCTTCTGGGGAGCGTGCTCTACGGCCTGGTCTTTGCCAGGTTCCCGGTCCGGAAGTTCCTGTTGATCGCGGTCCTTGTCGGGGTGTTTTCGACCCTTTCCTATTTTATCTATTTTGTTCCCTGGCTTATAGCCCATTCAGCCGTTTTCAAAAGTCTCGTGCTTATGATGAATTTTTTTCTTGGAGTTGCGAGTGCCGTGATCTTTCTGGCGCTTCTCAACCTGGCGGCCCGGACTTCGCCTCAATATGCCGGCGGAACGGTCTTTGCCCTGTTGATGTCTTTTTATAATCTTGGACAGATGGGGTCAAGTGCCCTCGGAGGGTTTCTATTCTCCCGGATCGGCCTCGAACCACTTATCCTGCTTTCTGCGGCATTTTCTCTTCTGGTGCTTTTCCTCATTCCTTTCCTTCCGGTACCGGCGGGGGAGCAAACGTCTTCTGCGAGGGGATCGTGATCGAGGAAAAGATTTTTTTGCACACACAGGACCAGCGCGAAACCGCAGGCGCCGGAAAACAGAGGAAAAAGATCTTTCTCATAATCACGAAGTTCGTTTTCATAGTGATCCTTGCGGCGGGTGTGTGGAAATCGTACGACGTCCTGTGGCTTCGCCACCGGTACCTGATCACCGCTTATTGCGATTGTCCCATCTGTATCAACGTCATGGCATTCCGCGACGGGAAGTTCGCCAGCGGGCACCCTGTTTCCTGGGGGGGCGTAGCCGCGGATAAATCGGTTCCCTTCGGATCGAGCGTGGAGCTGGTCCCCCTCACGGTGCGGGATTGGGTTGCGGTGAGGTCTTATTTAGGCGACAGGCGGCATTTTACGGTCGAGGAT
>CAZPCF010000097.1:0-5204 GCA_964585045.1 uncultured bacterium | reverse complement strand
GATCCACGGGCGGCATATCGATATTTTTTTCCCTCAGTCGATGGGAGGCCATCAAACTGCCCTGCGATGGGGTGCCCGCCGCATGCGTGTTAAGATCAACGGCCGATTGATGGATTGAAGTCCCCGACAGTTTATTTCCAAGCTCCATAAGATCCCGGGCTTCCTGCTTCCGCCTAAAACCGCTTTAGGTATAGAGAAGAATTGGGTATACTAAAGCTTCAAATCTATCCAGGAGCAGCCCTTGACCCAGACCGATCCATCGAGCCTTGATGCCCAAGCGAAGCTTACGCCCATGATGGAGCAGTACCTCTCCATCAAGAGAACCCTGCCTACGGACACCATCCTGTTCTTTCGCCTTGGGGATTTCTACGAGATGTTCTTTGAGGACGCGATCCGGTCCTCCGATATTCTGAATATCACGCTTACAGGCCGCGAAGGCGGAGAAGCAGGCCGCGTGCCGATGTGCGGTTTTCCCTTCCATGCTTTTCAGGGTTATGTCCGGACATTGTTGGACCACAACCTCAAAGTCGCTATCTGCGAACAGATGGGAGATCCATCGCAAGCCAAGGGCCTCGTGGAACGAAAAGTGACACGTATTATCACGCCAGCCACGTATCTGGACGATGAAACGCCCGGGAAAAATCTGCAGTACATGGCCGCTATTCTTGCAGGGAGGGATTCTGCGGTCCTGGCATATCTCGAGCTGAGCACCGGGGAATTCTATGTTCGCGAGATTACGCAGGACCGCTTGTTAGATGAATTGACGCTTCTTTGGCCGCGCGAAGTCGTGATGCCGAAGGCGCTAGGGACTCGGGAAGGCCTCACGAATTTCATTAAAGAGAATCTCAAGGCCACGCTGACGGTCTATGAAGACTGGATCTTTGAGCCCGAGGATTCCATGCGGCTTCTCCTTGAGATCTTTAATCTGGGCTCCGCGCAGGGCATTCCATTCCACGATCATCCGCTCGCGGTCGGAGCTTGCGGCGCTATTTTGTATTATCTCAAGGACCACTTTCACAGCGCTCTGGAGCATGTCCAAAAGCCCCGGCTCTTCAATGCCGCTCAATTCATGGTGCTCGACCGTCAGGCCCAACGCAGTTTGGAGCTGGTAGCATCTCAAAGCGGTCGCAAGGATTGCGGCACACTCCTTTCGGTCGTGGATCGGACGCTCACGGCAATGGGCGCGCGACATCTTTATCATTGGCTCACGCATCCGCTCCTGGACATTGCCGAGATCCACAAACGCCAGGAATCGGTGACAGAGCTTATCAAAGAACTGCATCATACGGAGAACATGAGCCGGCTCTTGAGGGGTGTGAAGGACATGGAACGGACCCTCAGCCGTCTCAATTATGGCGTGGCGAACGCGCGAGATCTCGTGAACCTGAAGACGTTCTTGGACCGCGTGCCGGAGATCCGCAATGTCCTGGGAGCGTTCGATGCGGATCTGATACGCGATCTCCAGAAACAGGTCCAGCCGTTCCCGCAGCTTAGCGAACTTATTGCCCGTTCGATCGTGGAAGAGCCACCGCTGGGCGTCAAGGATGGGGGCCTCATCCGTGACCGGTATTCCGAGGAACTGGATGATCTGCGCACGATCTCCCAAAAAGGAAAGCAATGGATCCTGGAATTTCAACAACGCGAGATCGAGCGCACGGGGATCAAATCGCTCAAGGTGAAATATTCGGGGGTGTTCGGTTACACGCTTGAGGTGAGCCGTTCGTATCTCGGCCAGGTTCCAGAAAATTACATCCGCCGTCAGACGCTTGCCAATGCCGAGAGGTTCATTGTGCCGGAACTCAAGGAATGGGACGAAAAGATCTCCGGTGCGCAGGATAAGATCAAGATGCTGGAATACCAGATCTTTCTCGAGATCCGCGCAAAGGTGTTGGAAGATCTTGCGTCGCTTCAGAATATGGCGAAGGCCGTCGGGACGTTGGATGCCCTGATGTCTCTTTCGAGGATCGCTCTTGAGAAGAAATGGGTGAGGCCGGAAGTGAGCGACGACAAGACGCTTTCCATTCACGGAGGCAGGCATCCGGTGGTGGAGAGCATGCTGCCGGCCGGAAAATTCGTTGAAAATGACGGACTCCTGGATAGCGACAAGAACCAGCTGGTCGTATTGACCGGACCGAATATGGCGGGGAAGTCGACTTATATCCGTCAGATGGCGCATATCGTGCTTTTGGCGCAAATGGGTTCGTTCGTGCCTGCCAAAACCGCGCATATCGGACTTGTCGATCGGATCTTCACGCGCATCGGGGCTTCGGATGACCTCGCACGCGGGGAAAGTACATTCATGGTGGAAATGCTTGAGACGGCGCATATCCTGCAGGAAGCTACGAACCGAAGCCTTTTGATCCTGGATGAGGTGGGGCGTGGGACATCCACCTTTGATGGGGTGAGCATCGCTTGGGCGGTTTGCGAATTTCTGGCGCAGGGAAAGATCCGGCCGCGCACGCTTTTCGCGACGCACTATCATGAATTGACGCAACTGGAAGACCATTTCCCGGGCATCAAGAATTACAAGATGACGGTGAAAGAAACGAAAGACGGGATCGTATTCCTGAGGAAGGTCGCTCGGGGGGCGTCGGAACGGAGTTACGGGATTCATGTGGCGGAGCTGGCCGGAATCCCGGGGGAAGTGACCCAGCGCGCGAAGGAGATCCTGGCGATCCTCGAAAGTGAAAATTCTGAGGCGACCGAGATCATTGAATCCAAAAAACCGCGCAACCCCAAGAAGGTTGTGGAAACCGGCCCTACGCTTTTTGACGTCGCGCAGCCAAAACCGAGCATTGTGGAAGAGGAGTTGAAAAAACTGGACGCGGACCGGTTGACGCCGATCGAAGCGCTTCAGAAGATATCGGAGTGGAAGTCGAAGTTGAACCCAGGTAAAAAATAATTATGGGAAAGATCCACGTACTGTCAGAGATCGTCGCCAACAAGATCGCGGCCGGAGAGGTGGTCGAAAGGCCGGCTTCTATCGTGAAGGAACTTGTCGAGAATTCTTTGGATGCCGGCGCCGACCAGATCGAAATCGTGATCAACCACGGCGGCAAAAGCCTGATCCGTGTGGCGGACAACGGTTCTGGGATGACGGTCGATGATGCCCAGCTCGCACTTCAGCGGCACGCGACGAGCAAGATCGAAAAGGCCGAAGATCTTGACCGCATCGCAAGTTTTGGATTCCGCGGCGAAGCCCTTCCGAGCATTGCCGCGGTGTCACGCTTCACTCTCCAGACGCGAACGGCGGATGCCACAACCGGTACCGAACTTGGGGTGGAAGGCGGAAGTCTCGTCAAAGCGAAGGAATGTTCCACGGCCGCAGGAACCGTGATCGAAGTCCGGGACCTTTTTTTTAACACGCCAGCCCGTCGGAAGTTCCTGAAGCAGGATACGACCGAATTCGGGCATATCCTGGACATTGTGACCTGTTTGGCCTTGGCGAACCTTCATGTCCGGTTCGTTTTAAGTTCCGGCGGCAAGGCCGTCCTGGACCTCGTGCCGACCCAGGAACTTTCAGTCCGGGCAGCCGCTATTTTGGGCGATGATTGGGCCGGGCAGACTCTGCCGGTCCGAAGTGAGACCCCGCACGCGAAGCTTTCGGGATTGATCGGAAAACCTTCTTTAGCTTCGGGCAACCGGGCCCAGCAATTTTTTTTCATCAACCACCGATGGGTCAAAGCCTATGGTTTGAGCTATGGGCTCCAGGCGGGATATCACGGGCTTTTGATGCAGCACCAATTTCCGTCGGCGATTCTCTTTCTTGAATTGAACCCGCAATATGTGGATGTGAACGTTCATCCGACGAAGCAGCAGGTCCGGCTCTCGCATGAGGCGGTGATCAAAACCATGATCGAAAGGACCGTGGCCGAAGCGCTCAAAGAAAGCGGCGATCTGGTGCCGTCCCTCCGCGAAAAGAACGAAAGATCGCCCGCTGCTTTCCGGGGGTCAAGATCCCAGGAGCCGAATTTCGGGTTTGAAGAGCACATGACCTCTTATAGCGTGCCGCTAAAGGTCGCGGAAGCCGGGGGGGAGGCTAGGGTGAAGCAAAAAGTCGATGTCATGCAGCCCCTTGAAATGGGCAAGGGACTCAGGATCACAGGCGTGCTTGGACAGATCCACCGCACTTATATTTTGGCTGAAACTGAGGAAGGGTATGTGGTCGTGGATCAGCATGCGGCGCATGAACGGGTGATGTTCGAAGCTCTCATGAAGAATTTTGGGTCGGAACATCCCGCAAGCCAAGGGCTTTTGATGGAAGAAATTTTGGAATTGCACCCGCGCCAGGTTGAGATCTTGAAGAGAAAACTTCCTTTTCTTGCCAAGCTGGGCTTTGAAATAGAATTGTTCGGCGAGCGGGCCTTTGTGGTGCGCGGTTTGCCCGCTATTTTAAAAGATGAAAATCCAGTAACGATTATCAAACAATTTGTCGATGAGGAAGAAGCAGGTAGGACGCAGACCGGGCTTAAGGGCGCACAGGAAGACATCGCCGCCATGGTCGCTTGCAAGCGCAAGTCCGTGAAGGCTGCGGATCCGTTGACGCTTCCGGCCATGCAGGGTCTTCTGGAACAGCTGGCGCGTTGCGAGAATCCGTTCAATTGCCCACACGGGCGTCCCAGTATCATGAAGTATTCAATAGCAGATCTTGAAAAACAGTTCAAACGGAGGCTCTGAAGCTATGGCTAAAATACTTGTCGCGGATGATGAGCCCGATGTCCTGCTGATCGTCTCGGAGCGTCTGCGCAGGATCGGCCACGAGGTGGAATATGCCTCGGACGGAACTCAGGCGATACAGAAATCCGAGGAGGCTGCCTATGGCCTTCTGATCCTGGATATCCGTATGCCCGGTCATACGGGCTACGAGGTTTGTAAACATGCTAAAAGTTCCCAAAAGAACGAAAAAACACCGGTCCTTCTGATCAGCGCTTTTCCGGAAGAGCAGGTGGCGTGGCGTCAAAGCAAAGCGGACGCGTTTCTGGCGAAACCTTTTGAGACAAAGCAATTAATAACAACCGTTGCCCGGCTTCTCGAGGGCGGCGCGTGATCGTCATCAGGCAGGGGGATATCACGCGCGAAGATGTTGATGTGATCGTGAACGCGGCAAATACAGGGCTACGGGGCGGAGGCGGGGTGGATGGGGCGGTCCATCGGGCGGCCGGGCCGTCGGTGATGGAAGAGTGCCGCAAGATTGGTCATTGCTC
>CAZPCF010000096.1:0-7084 GCA_964585045.1 uncultured bacterium | reverse complement strand
CCCATTTGCGGTATCATACAAAAGCATTCCGGGAATGTCAATCAACTCAAGTCGTGCCCCGAAAAAAAAGGAGACAGGCATTATTTGACTGCCTGTCCCTTTTGGGTGCTTATCTGTTTTTCTTTTGCACCTTTAATCGGGCTGGTATTTTGGTCGCCCTACTGTTTTTTCAGCTCTGCGATTTCTTTTTTCAACAGATCGATCTGCGTCTGCAATTCGCTTTTCAAGCCATCGATTTCTTTTTGCTGTTCCTGCACCGCCTTTACCAGATAAGGAATAATTGAATCGGTTTTCATGCCCAACATTCCATCAGGACCCTCACTTACAATATCAGGCAGTACTTCCCGTACCTCCTGGGCTACGAAACCCGCTTGTTTTTTCTCCCCCTTGATATAGTCAAATTTCACCGGCTTTAATTGCTCAATGATATTCAGACCCGATTGAATATAACCTATGTTCTCCTTTAGCCGGCTATCAGAACTATAACTCCAGGCAGCAGCACCGAGATAGCCTGCTCCATCGTCCCTTATATAAAGGTTGTTGATCGCATTACCAGACCTCCTGATAACAAGGCCGTAAGTAGCAGAGGTACTGCCTTCGCCTACAATGTGCAATTTATATCCTGGAGTCGCCCCGATACCAACTTTGCCATCGGCAGTAATTCGCATTCTCTCCTGTCGATCAACTCCCGCAGGACTGGTAAAAAACCGCATATACCCACCCCTTCCGGCAACCAATTCCACCCTTCCGCTATTGTAGTTATTACCATCCAGGTGGAGGCTTGCACCTTCAGCATTAGTGGCGAGGGGATCCTGACTTCCTCCGGTAATACATAATCTCCCATCATAAGTCGTATCACCGTAATTGAAGGCTATCAATCCCACGGGGTTCGCAGCCGGTGCCTGAAAATACACCGCCCGGGCCTGCAGGTCCACATACTCGCCATACGGAGCCGGATAGTAGGTGGTCAAGTCCACCTTCCCGGCGTAAGCATTGGATGCCAATACGAATGCTGAAATAAATACAACGCCCAGAATATTTCTTTGGATCATTTTTCACCTCGTTTTAAAATTTTATCTCTCATTCTCAAACAACGTTCCAAAGTTCCGTCAGGTACAGTTCGGGGCCGTTCCGCCGCATTTCCGCAAGGCCCTTTGCCCCACTGGAGCCGGCATCTGAACATTCACGCATGAGGCCTCGGAATCCCCCGGAGCTACCAGTGCAACGCCGTAGGTATCGCCATCTTTTTGCATCTTCAGAGACGATGTCCCGTTCAAGATCCCGGCAATGCGCACTTCTCCCACGGGAGAAGGGCATCTGACTCTCATGATCTCGGTATATGTAGGCACCGACGGCGAACAGCCTGTGGCTGTCCACCCAAGCAAACAACAATTATCGAGGCATCCCGTCGCAGAGCCGCGTGTAATGCATCCGGAATAATCACCTCCGCATGTAAAGGCGGCCAGCGGATTCGCACAGCCACAATCTCCGGGACATGCCATCGCAATCCCCGTGGCGCAATATTTCATGAATCCGATGGCATAAAGTTTGTACACGCCGGGCGAATACTGCAAACAGACCTTTATAGCATTAGTAGCGTTGTTCAGATACGAAGTTACCCCGCCAACGCCGTGGGGACACGTATCACTATTCCTAACGCTTGCCATGGTACAAATCTGAGACTTCGTATAACCGGACGGAAGAGCTTGGTCAGTGCACGCCGCCAGGCAGGATTCCGGCAACGCCATGCCTAGGAAAAACAAAGAAAAAATACCCGCCACCATGGATTTCGAGGCCATGTTACCACCAACTTTCGTATGTCTCACGTACTTTTTACCGCTCAATCCGCAGCTGCTCGCCTTCGAAAGTCACAGCCACCGCATCGGTAATCTCGAGGGCCCTCAGGAGCAATCCATAAAGAGGAGGGAACTTTTAAAAATGCCCGTGAAGAAACTCCAAAAAGGCCTTCCCGATCCACCGTTTCCCCGGTCACGGAATCCACATCTGCCCATCTTCGCGGTTAGTGGGAGTTCCTTGCTGGATCACAAAACCTTTGGTTCCTGATCCCCCAACCCGCATTTTGCCTCCCACCGTTACATCGTTGGTGACTTCTGCATCACCTTTCACTTTGAGCTTATCGTCAGCCACATCCGTCGCAGGGTTACAACCCGTCCCGACGCACGATCCGCCGGACTGAAGTTTATTGTACTCGCCATACGGCGCGGGGTAGAAAGTGGTCAATTCCACTTTCCCTGCGTAAGCATTGGAAGCCAATACGAATGCTGAAACAAATACAACGCCCAGAATATCTTTTTGGATCATTTTTCACCTCGCGTCACAAGTTGAAATGAAAATGAACTCTGATCGCCTTTTCAGAAAAAATTTGGCCGGCAATTGGCGGAGCGTCTTTTCAGATCGTCGGTTTGTAAACAGAGGCTCCGGTCCAGTTGCCATTCTGATCGAGGCAGAGCGTATCTGCTGCTGTGCAATCAGCGGGGGGCGCGCTGCCCTTGACCGCTCTCGCAAGAAAAGTCGTCGCGGCGGATGATGTCACATCAAAACTATAAGTTGCCGCAGTGATCTCAACCCCAAGATTGGTCTTGATGGCCGTGGCATTGGCGCACGCCAGATAAGTCGCGTTCTTCGCGTAATACATCTGCTCGGCAAGTTTGATGGCCCGGAGGTAAGTCACCGCTTGGCTTGCATCGTTTTTTGCTTTTGCATTTGAAAAGCTGGGGATCGCGATCGCGGCCAGAACGGCCAGGATGATAATGGTTATCAAGATCTCTGTCAGAGTAAGCCCTCTTCTCATGTTCAATTCCTCTCTTTTGGATATTCTCAAGACGCCCTACCCCAAGGATGCCATCCAAGGTCGCCGCCCATTGATCCACCCGCGGTTTTATGACGGATCAACCTATGTCTTCGAAAACAGCCCTCTTTTCCATTTAACTGGCCGGCACGTATTTTGTTTCAGTTCCAGTTGCGGTAAAGGTACCGTCCTGGTTGAGAGTGAGCGTCCCGCCGCTTGTGGTAGCTGTCGCCGTAAATGTCGTCGGCGTAGGGGTCGTTACGGAAAAGGTGTAATCTTTGGCTCGAGTCTCAGCGCCCAGTTCGGCTTTAATGTCCGAGGAATTCGCTCTCGCCAAGTAAGTTCCCCATTTTGCGAAATACATTTTCTGGGAGGTCTTAATGGTCCGAAGATAAGCGATCGCCTGGCTTGCCGCGGCTTTTTTCTTTGCCGCGGAAAAACCGGGCACTGCGACACTTGCGAGAACGGCCATCACTACAACCGCTATCAAGATCTCCGTTAGGGTAAATGCCTTTTTTCTACTCACCTTTCCCTCCTTGGGATATCTCCACGCCATTATTGTTCGTTCTAAACGTTGGTATAATTGACCGCAACAGAGATCGTATAATTATTTTCCGAGGCGGGCGGTAACAAGGTAACATCAATGGCAACCGTCGTTCCGTCTATGCTGAACGTCAAATCATCAGCGCAACCGCTTGTTCTGCATACCCATAGGGCATGCTGCATACCTGCTTCGGCAAGGTACTGGGCCTTAACCTCCTGAAGATTGTTGGATTTCATACTGGTGTGGCTGCCCACCGATTGAAGAACCGTCGCGATTCCCAACGCGAGCATGATCAAGACCGCCAGAACCGTGATCAATGCAAACCCTTTTTTCATGGCTAACTTGCCCCCCCTGACCGCATGACGACCGTGGTTTCCAAATGTTCCTTGGACGTCTGACTCACAGGCCCACTGGCGGCCTGAGCTTCCAGAGTGATCGCGATCTTGTTCGAATAGGTGGCGTCCCTGACAAAGGACAAAGAAGTGATGTCATTGTTGAGGACGCTCGCTGTGCTTGCGGCGCCGGTCCCGACCTTGATCGTATATTTCAATTGGGTACCGCTTTTCCAGTAAGTGTAGACCGTATCGTCAGTATAATCGGAAGAAGTTGTGGGTACGGCCCTGTCAACTCTTATCTGGATACAACTACTGTCGGCTGCACAGCCGGCAGGATAGGAAGTAAGCGCTGCATCGGGGGTGGGGGTTTTATTGATGGCCACTTTGTTAGCGGCCAAAATCCTTCCAACGATCTCCTCGAAAGAACCCAATGCGGTCTCCATGAGCGACGCCTCGGATTTTACAACATTTGAGTTGAATTTTCCGAAATTGATCAGAAGGTTAGAAGCGGAAAGCAGAACAACAGCGGCAAGCGCCATAGCGATCACAAGTTCGAGGAGAGTGAACCCTTCATTTGATCTTTTTAATCGGTCCATTGAACCGTCACAGTCACTTTTTTGTAAGCATAATTATCGTTTCCGTCCGAAATGTCCCAAACCCGATAGGTCCGGGTACCGACGCCTTTGGCTAGAAGGTCACTGCCCACGGGAAGTCCTGTCAATGTGCCCCCCTCGGTGGAGTGCACTTCCCCAGTTCCGCAGGGATTCCCGGCAGCTACTCCGAGACAGGATGCGGTGCTATCGCTTAATGGCAGTGCTTTTGTCGCGTCCGTGCTCACAGCGTTCCTCAGCGACTCGAGAGTTTCCCTCGCATAGCTTAAGGCCTGAAGATCAAGGCTGCTGCCACCGGCACTTCTCATTTGCTTACTATTCACCAGAGCGATCGTCGCGGTCACTCCTAAAGCGGCAACCGACAAGATGACCACGCTTGCCACGACCTCAATGAGAGCCATTCCCCTTTTATTCATGGAGTCATGATATATCTTCAAAATAGGCTTATCAACATTTTTATAGAAAACACACACCCCATGTAAGGTGTAGGGAGTACGGCGAAAAAACCAGGATTGTGCGATACTTTATACGCCTTGTGCCGCACATCGTACCTTCTCCCGGTTTTTCTCCTTTCTCTATTTTTTTCTCTGTGCTACATTATGTCCCATTATGCTGAAGATCTTCCGCAATAATACAAAATTCATTATCTGGATCACGGTGGTCGCTCTCGCCCTGCTCTTCGGGGCCGGTTCGATCGTGGACCTTGTGGGCGGGGAAAAAAGCGGCCGGTTCGCGGGCGAGGCCTTCGGAAGATCCGTGACCTTTCAGGAATACAACCAGTTCTACCTCGCCACGCAGCTTTTCATGCCGTCGGAAAAACCGCTTGACGACCCGGAACTCCTGCGCGAATACACCTGGCAGAACATTATTTATTCCCGCGAGGCCAAGCACAAAGGCATCAAGATCAAGGATGAAGAGGTCCGCGGGGAGATCGCGAAGATCCTCCAACAGCAAGGGCTGGTCAACCCGACGGCAGAGCAATACAAGATCTGGCTCACCCGCACACTTCATCTCTCCCCGCGAGAATTCGAGGAAGGACTCAGGGAATTTATGCGTATTCAGAAACTCCTGCGCATGCAGATCGCGAGTTTTATGCCGGCCGGGGCCGATAAACTGACGGACCCGAAGGACAAGGAAGAAGCCGCTGTGAAGCAAAAGGTGGATTTTATGGCGTGGACGAATGATATCAACAAACGTGCTGCCCTTAAAGACTATCTTGCTCTTCCGGGAGCCCAACAGGAAGAGCCCCTACCCCTCGAGCCGGCCACCGGGGAAACTCCCGCGCCGGCACCCAAAGAAACTTTTCATCTCGCCCCGGTCAAAAAATGATCGGGAGAGGATCTTTCAGGCTCAAGATCTGATCCTGGGGCCTGCCATAAAGATCCTGTCCAAAACCTCCCTGGAAAAAGGGACGGGACTTATTTCTTTTCCTCGGACGCGGGAACCGGCGGCAAAGGAATGCTGGAAGCTTCGGCAGGTTTAGAAGCCATAGTCCTCGATCCTGCCGCCCTTCTGCTTCCCTGGGGTATTCCCGCAAGAAGGTTTTGAAGATCAGCCACCTTCGTTTTTTCGGGAAGGTTCGGAAGTTTCATGGCAGAAGCGGACCTCACTCCTCCAGATGGGATCCCTGGGTAAGTTTTTTTTGTATTGACATAAAAAGTATTGAAATAGAGCCAAACGATAAAAAGAGTGGCCAGCACCAAGAGATAATTGATCTGTTCTTTTGACATAGGTTATTCCCTCCCAAGTTAAATAACTGTTCCCGTTCTAATGATGATTTCCTGAACGGTTGCCCTGACTTTAATTTTTATTTGATAGAAGGTAACCGGGACAGCCCCCATCCCCGCTCCGCTTCGATGAATAGGTATTGGGACTGCTTGTGAACAGGCAAGATTATAGATTAAAATTTCACCTGCTCATACAAAATTCATTTTGAAGAGCCTGTGTGTTCTTGTTATACTTGGCCCCCTATGATAAAGACCGTTGAAGAGTTCGCTAAATTGGTGGGCGGCACCGTGGTCGGGGACGGCAAAACCCCGGTCGAAGGGATCACAAATTTCGAAAACCCGCTCAAAGGGCATATCTCCTTCGTTCAGGATGAAAAAGGCTTCAAGACGCTCGAAGCTTCCGAGATCGCCTGTATAATCGTCCCCAAACAGATCTCCCAGTCCTCCAAAGTCTTGATCCAGGTCGAATATCCCAAACGGGCGTGGGCACAGATCCTCCGGGAACTCTTCCCCGCCAAGAAATTCCCGGGCACGATCTCCCCTCACGCTTCGATCGCCAAGACCGCCAAGATTGGCAAAAATGTCACGATCGAACCTTTCGTAACGGTGGGTGAGAATGCGGTGATCGGAGATGGCACGGTCCTTTGTTCGCATGTATTCCTGGGCGAGAACGTCAAGATCGGCGCAAATTCCGTGATCCATCCGAATGTGACCCTTTATGAGAATTGCGAATTGGGCGCCCATGTTGTGATCCACGCGGGCACAGTGATCGGCGCGGACGGCTTTGGTTATGTCGCAACCCCAACCGCCCATGAAAAACTCCCCCAGATCGGTAATGTGGTGATCGAGGATGACGTGGAGATCGGCGCTTGCTCCACGGTCGACCGCGCAGCTATTGGTTCCACGAGGATCGGCAAAGGTTGTAAGATCGATAACCTCGTTCAGATCGCCCACAATGTTGCGATCGGCCCGCACACGGTCATCTCCGCGCAAACCGGAATTTCAGGAAGCTGCAAGATCGGTTCTCACGTCACGATGGGCGGAAGTGTCGGGGTTGG
>CAZPCF010000095.1:0-7099 GCA_964585045.1 uncultured bacterium | reverse complement strand
CGATGCAGACTTTGATGTCGAGGAAACACTCGATGAAGCGGAAATTTCTTTCGAGGAACCGTTACCTTCAGGCGAGGGTGAGGAGAGTGGTGAAAAGGGAGCCTTGGCTGTGGAGAGTGAGACTTCCGTGGAAAACGACGGGGTCACTCCTTCGAAAGACGACGGGAAAGGCGCGCAGTGGCGCGACGTCCCGATCGGGAATTTCTTCGATGAGGAGGAAGCAAAAAAATTCCTGACGGATGTCCGGGTGATCGAGGGGACGGTGTATGTGATCGATGCTGCCAACGTGATCAATCTTTTAGGGATGGGGGACTCCGTGCGAGTGTTTTATAAGAAGCGGAAAGCCAGTACGGCCGGTCTGCGGCCTACGGCGAAGAGCGAGGCAGGGAGAGCTGAGAAGAAAATGCAAGACGCCGTAAGTCCTGTGCTTTCCGAAAAAAATCCGGAGATGAGACAGGCTTTGGCGGAGGTATTGAAGAAGATCGGGGCAGAACCCGAAGCGGCCCCGGCGCCGGAGGCCCGTGTCCTCAAGTCCGCAACTCCGATCGTGATGCAGCAGACGGAGAGCGGGGACCGTTACGGCATTTTGAAAAACCCGGGAAAAGATGTATTTGTAAGGGGCCATGACGGGGAATGGAAGCCGGCGACGGACGGGATGGTGATCCTGCCCGGGGACGAAGTGAAGACCGCCACGAACTCTTCTGCTGAAGTTTTGTTGGATGATGGGAATACAGGGCGTGTGGAGATCAAGGAAGGGAGTTTGTTCCGTATCCAGAAGGCAGAGACGGATGCCGGGACGGGCGACAAGACGACGATCCTTGATCTCGCGCTCGGGAAGATCCTTGTGAAGGTGGAGGCCTTAAAAGGGAATGGCAAATTCGAAGTCCGCACCCCGACCTCGCTTACCGGCGTCCGCGGTACCGTTTTCGAAGTAACAGTGAAAGAGAAGGCGTGAAACAGGTCGTAAAACCCATCACATTGCGTAAGTGTGATATCACACTTTTTTGAGCTTTTCTTTTTGTCGCCGTACTCCTATAATAAAACCTCCTTAGTTTTTTAATTCAAACCGGCTTTTTCCCGTATGGCTATGACGTTAGAAACAGAACCGACGAAACTTCCGCTGCACGAAGAGCATCTCCAAAAGGGCGCCCGGATGGGTGATTTTGGGGGATGGCTCGTTCCGCTTTTCTATTCCAGTATCATGGAAGAGCATGCCGCTGTCCGCACCCGAGCCGGGATTTTCGATATCTCCCACATGGGCGAATTTATCGTGGAAGGGCCCGGCGCCCTGGATTATCTCGAGAAGAATCTTCCCAGACGCATTGCGCCTCTTAAATTCAGCCAGGCGATCTATATGCCGCTTGTGAACGACTGGGGCGGTATGGTGGATGACATCATTGTCTATCGCATGCATGAGCAAAAATTCCTCATCATTGTGAATGCCGGCAATATCGAAAAAGATCTTGAATGGTTCCAAGCCCGCGTGACGCAAGGAGTGACCGTTACGGATCTAAGTCACGCAATGGGGCTTTTGGCGCTTCAAGGGCCTTTAAGCCAGACGATCTTACTCGAATGTTTTGGTGCTTTTTATAAAGACCTCCGGCGCTTTCATTACAAGGATTTTGAGGGCGGCGTGATCGCCCGGACCGGGTATACCGGCGAAGACGGCTACGAGATGATGGTTCCCAGGCATAAGCTTAAGCAGGTCTGGGATGTGCTTTTCCGTGTGGGGGCTAAACACGGGCTTCTGCCGATCGGTTTCGGCGCGCGTGATACGCTGCGCCTGGAAGCCGCAATGCCGCTTTATGGGCATGAACTTAATGACGAGATCACACCGCTTGAAGCAGATCTGGAGTGGGCGATCGATCTCACCAAAGAGGAGTTCCCGGGAATTGCGGTCCTCAAAAAACAGAAAGTGACGGGGATCCTGAAAAAAAGGGTCGGCTTTGAAATGACCGAGCGCGGCATTCCGCGGCAGGGTTTTGAGATCCAAAAGGGCGGCAAAACGATCGGGACGGTCACAAGCGGCAGTTTCATTCCGACCACGGGCAAGAATATCGGCATGGCTTATGTGGCGGCGGCGGAGGCGAGGATCGGCAACGCGATCGACGTCATGGTGCGCGGGAAACCCGTCAAGGCCGTTCTGGTTTCACTACCTTTTTACAGAAAAAAAGGGTAGAATACCGCAATTCACTTCTGAAATTCTCTGACATTCTCAACCGGAGGCCATCATGGATTTTCCTGAAAATTTGCGTTACACCAAAACCCACGAATGGATCGCCGCCCAGGGCACGAAGGCCAAGGTCGGCGTGACCGAACACGCGCAAAAGGAGATTTCGGACGTCGTGTTCGTGGAGTTGCCAAAAATCGGCCAGGCCGTCCAGCAAGCCAAGATGGCGGCTGTCGTGGAATCCGTCAAAGCGGCGTTCGATATCTATGCCCCGGTTTCCGGCAAGGTCACGGACGCGAACAAAGCGCTCGAAGCGAATCCCAGTCTTATCAATCAAAGCCCTTACGCAGACGGCTGGATCTTTGAACTGGAGCTTTCCAGTCCCGCGGAGCTCGGCGCTCTTATGACGGCCGCGCAATACCACGAGGCCGTCCAGCAAGCTCCCAAACATTAAATAGAAAAGTTTTCATGCCCTACCTCTCGCTCACGGAAGAAGAAAAAAAAACCATGTTTGGGGCAATCGGTGTCCGTTCGTTCGACGAACTGATCAAGGATATCCCGTCCTCGCTCCGTGATCCCAAGATCGTTCTTCCGCCTTCTTTAAGTGAACCCGAAGTTCAGGCCCTGATCTCGAAGCTCGGCCGCAAGAACACCTCGACGAGGGATGCCTTATCCTTCCTGGGCGGGGGAAGTTACGAGCATTTTATCCCAGCCGCGGCGCTTGAGATCGTCGGACGCCAGGAATTCCTTACGGCCTACACGCCTTATCAGCCCGAGGCTTCGCAAGGGACTTTGCAGGCCATCTACGAGTATCAGAGCCTCATGACGGAGCTGACGGGCCTGGATGTCTCCAACGCCTCCCATTATGACGGGGCTACAAGCCTCGCGGAAGCCGCGCTTGTCGCGCTCAAGCACACGGACCGTCCGAAGCTTCTTGTCACGCGTTCCACACATCCTCATTACCGGGAAACGATACGCACCTATCTCGAGGGAACGCTTTATGAGATCGAAGAGATCGGTTTTGACGAGAAAGGGAATTTTAACAGGGAAGAACTTGACGCGAAGCTCGACGCCACTGTGGCCGGTGTGATCTTCCAGACGCCGAATTTTTTCGGCAATGTGGAAGACCTTGAAGGCGTGAGCGAAAAGATCCACGCGAATGGTTCGCTCATGATCCTTACCGCCGATCCTTTGTCGCTGGGGCTTTTTAAATCACCCGGGGAATGGGGAGCGGACATCGCGGCCGGAGAAGGACAGCCGCTCGGTCTTCCCATGGAGTTCGGCGGCCCTTATTTGGGTTATTTTGTGGCCACGCAGGCTCTGATGCGGCGCATTCCGGGAAGACTTGCGGGCCTGACCCAGGACGCGGACGGGAAACGGGCGTTCTGTCTGACGCTTCAGGCGCGCGAACAGCATATCCGCCGCGAACGCGCGGGTTCCAATATCTGCAGCAATCAGGCACTTTGCGCTTTGGCCGCGTGCGCTTACATGACGCTTCTCGGGAAAAAGGGCATCCGTGAGATCGCCGAGATCAACTGGGACCGGGCCACTTATTTACGGGAGAAGATCGCGAAGCTCAAGAATTTCGAAGTGGATCCCGCGCAGCCTATCTTTAATGAATTCCGCGTCAAGTCGAACAAACCCTTCGTGAAGATCGAAGAGAAGCTGATGGACCGGGGTGTTTTCCCCGGGGTTGCGCTGGAGCCCTACTACCCCGAGCTTAAGGACCAGTTCCTCGTCTGTGCCACGGAAACGAAATCCAAAGAGGATCTTGACCGGTTCGTGGAGGCTTTGGCCCAATGTTGATCTCCCAGGACGATCGCCTCAGTTTTGAAAAGAGCAAGCCGGGCCGCCGGGCGGTGAGTCTGCCTAAGGAGCGTTTTTCGGGCGTGGATCCTCTCAAGAACATTCCGGACGGTCTCCTACGCCAGACCTCCATCGGATTCCCGGAGATGAGCGAACCCGATATCGTCCGGCATTTCGTCAATCTCTCGCGTAAGAATTTTTCCGTGGATACGCATTTCTACCCGCTCGGAAGCTGCACGATGAAATACAATCCTAAGGTGAACGAGTGGGCGGCTCGCCAGGAGAAATTCACGGCCTTACACCCGCTTCAAACCGAAGTGACCGCGCAGGGAATGCTGCAGATCCTGTGGGAGTTGGAGGAGGGCCTCAAAGAGATCTCGGGGATGGAACGTTTTACGATGCAACCCGCAGCCGGAGCGCATGGGGAGCTCACGGGGATGATGCTGGTCCGCGCCTATCACGCGTCGCGCGGTGAGACGAAGCGCACCAAGGTGCTCGTGCCGGATTCCAGTCACGGGACCAATCCCGCGAGCGCCGCGCTTTTTGGATATCACGTGGTCGAGATCAAATCCAATAGCCATGGGTGCGTGGATCTGGAAGATCTGAAGCAACACCTGGATGAACATGTGGCGTGCCTTATGCTCACGAATCCCAATACGCTCGGACTTTTCGAAAAAAATATTCTTGAGATCACAAAACTCGTGCATCAGCACGGCGGGCTTCTTTATTACGATGGCGCGAACCTCAATCCGCTGCTTGGGATCGCGCGGCCGGGGGACATGGGTTTTGACATCATTCACATCAATCTGCACAAGACATTTTCCACACCGCACGGCGGCGGCGGTCCCGGCTCCGGGCCGGTGGGCGTGAAGAAACATTTGGTCCCGTTCCTTCCCGGTCCGCTCGTGGAACGGACGAAAAATGGTTTTGGGTGGGCCCCAAACAGTTCGCGATCGATCGGCCGCGTGAAACTTTTCCATGGGAACGTCGGGGTCATGATCCGTGCTTATGCCTATTTGAAGACACTTGGTAAAGAGGGGCTCCGGAAAGTGAGCGAGGCCGCGATCCTGAACGCCAATTACATGAAAGAAAAGCTCAAGGACACTTTCAAGGTCGCGACCGAGGGGCCGTGCATGCACGAGTTCGTCCTCTCGCTCAAATCTTTTGCCGCCCAAGGGGTTCATGCGGGGGATGTGGGCAAGCGCCTTCTGGATTTCGGTTTTCACGCGCCGACGGTCCATTTTCCGCTCGTGGTGCCCGAAGCTCTTATGATCGAACCCACGGAGACTGAGGCCCGGGAGACGCTCGATCTTTTCATTGAGGCGATGAAGGAGATCGCTCTCGAGATCATGACCGATCCTGAAAAAGTGAAAAACGCGCCCCACACACTTCCGGTGCGCCGTCCCAACGATGTCCTTGCCGCGCGTAAGCCCATTCTTTCTTACCGCGACCAGCTGCGCGAAAAAATCCTCGCGGCCGAAATTATCGCATGATGTTTGGACGAGTGACCAGAGACCAGAGACCAGAGACTCTAACAAAAATGTTTCGTTCTTGGTTTTTAAGTCTCCTGTCTCAAGTCTCAGGTCTGTAGTCCATGCCTTGGTTGTTGCTTCCCACGATCAGCGCGCCGATGCCGTTTCAAATGGCGCTTGACGAACTTCTCTTTGAATCCCAAAAAAAAGAAGCCCAGACTCCCGTCCTTCGATTCTATGTTTCGTCCGCTCCCTGGATCAGTGCGGGATATTCCTTCCGGGATCCCGCGGCTCTCTCGAAGTCCGATCTGGTCCTTAGGAACCCTCAGGTGCCGGTTTGCCGGCGCGTTACAGGCGGAGGCTGTGTGCTTCATGGCCAAGATCTGATCTTTTCGCTTGGGGTGCGGACACAACTCGATCCAGAAAATCTGGGAGAGGTCCGGACGAGCTACGGAAAGATCCACGAGGGTGTTAAAATGGGGCTTCAGCTTTTCGGCCTCGATCCAAAATTTTACAGTTATGGGGATAAAATGCCCAAAGGGAGCGACTGTTTTGATTTCCCGGTGGAAAGCGATCTTTCCTGGAAGGGAAGAAAGATCGCCGGAGGCGCACAAAAACGTTCCGAAGGCGTGCTCTTGCACCATGAATCGATCTTGATCCCCCCGGGTATTAAGCGGGAGGACCTGATCCGGGCTGTGTGCCGGGGGATGGAACAAGTTTTTGGGGCGGAGATCCAAAATGGAGACTTGGACCCTGAAATGTATTTTCAAGCTGAAAAATTGATAAAGACTGCAGACCGGAGGCCAGAGACTGAAGACTAAAGCAAAAACAAAAGTGCTTTGGTTTGTGGTCTCCTGCCTCTAGTCTCTCGTAAGGCGAAGCTCATGGAAGAATCCGGAAGTTTTCTTAAAAAGATCGAAAGTATTCTTGAAAAGGACCCGGGCTATAAATTCGAGGCCTACACGTTCGTTCTGGCAGCGCTTCATGACACGGTCAGCGGGCTTAAAAAGCCGCGGCATATTACAGGGCAGGAGCTTGCGCTGGGGATACGCAAGTACGCTCTCGATCAGTTCGGTCCGATGGCCATGACGGTGCTCCATCATTGGGGAATACGGAAGACGCTTGATCTCGGGAAGATCGTTTTTGCTTTGATCGAGGTCCAGCTTCTCAGCAAACAACCCGAGGACAAGCTTGAAGATTTTGACAAGGTCTACGAATTCGAGGAGTCGTTCGGGAAATACAAGATCAATGATGAATGAATTAAAGGAAGTCGTTCGTACGGCGTACGGAGTACGGCGAATTCTATTACGCGGAACGCCGTACGCCTTCCGCCTTACCGGGGCATGAAATGCAAGATCTTCTAGCAAATCTTAATCCATCGCAGCGAGAGGCGGTCACCTGGCCTCCGGTCCGGCCGCTTTTGATCCTGGCCGGGGCCGGAAGCGGGAAGACGCGCATTCTCACGCACCGGATCGCGTATCTGATCGAGCACGGCGTGCCGGCTTTTAATATCCTCGGGGTCACGTTCACGAACAAAGCCGCTCAGGAAATGCGCAACCGCATCGAAAAGCTTGTCGCCCAGCGGGTTTGGGTGAGCACATTCCATTCTACCTGCCTGCGCATCCTTCGCCAGGACGGCCCCGCGATGGAG
>CAZPCF010000094.1:0-7198 GCA_964585045.1 uncultured bacterium | reverse complement strand
TCACGTTGTGCGTTGCGCTTTGCGCGTTGTGCGAAAATCATCCGACACTTCCCTCCAACGTCACACTCATCAGCCTCGAAGCCTCCACCGCAAATTCCATCGGCAGATTCTTGAACACTTCCTTGCAGAACCCGTGAACGATCAGGGAGATGGCATTCTCCGCGGACATGCCGCGCTGCCTGCAATAAAAAAGCTGGTCTTCGTTGATCCGGGAAGTCGTCGCCTCGTGTTCGGCACGCGAGGTTGGATTATTGACTTCAAGCGTCGGAAATGTGTTCGCACTGCACCGGTCCCCCATCAAAAGTGAATCGCATTGTGTGTAATTGCGGGAACCCGTGGCGCGTGGCACCATTTTCACCAGCCCCCTGTAAGTGTTTTTGCCAAAACGTGCGGAAATCCCCTTAGAAATGACCGTGCTTTTCGTATGTTGCCCCAGATGGATCATCTTGGTCCCCGTATCGGCCTGTTGGTGGTTATTGACCACGGCCACAGAATAAAATTCTCCGACCGAGTGATCGCCCTGCAAAACACAGCTCGGATATTTCCAAGTGATGGCCGAACCGGTTTCAACCTGCGTCCACGAGATCTTGGAATGAGCGCCCTCACAAAGCCCGCGTTTAGTGACAAAATTATAGATGCCGCCTTTACCTTCCTTATCCCCGGCGTACCAATTCTGCACGGTCGAATATTTAATGGAGGCTTTTTCATGCGCCACCAGTTCAACCACCGCGGCATGAAGCTGGTTCTTGTCGCGGATCGGCGCGGTACAGCCTTCGAGATAGCTCACAAAACTTCCCTCGTCCGCGACGATCAAGGTCCGCTCGAATTGGCCCGTATCCATGGCATTGATGCGAAAGTAGGTCGAAAGCTCCATCGGGCAGCGTACGCCCTTGGGGATATAGCAAAAAGAACCGTCGCTAAAAACTGCGGAATTGAGCGCCGCAAAAAAATTGTCCTTTACCGGCACCACGGAACCCAGATATTTTTTCACCAACTCCGGATGCTCGCGCACCGCTTCCGAAAAAGAGCAAAAAATGATCCCGTATTCCTTGAGCTTCGCTTTGTAGGTCGTCGCCACCGAGACGCTGTCAAAAACCGCATCCACGGCCACCCCCGCGAGAATTTTCTGCTCCTCAAGCGGGATCCCGAGCTTCTCATAGGTTTTGAGGATCTCCTGATCCACGTCGGCAAGGCTTTGGGGGCCGTCTTTTTTCTGTTTCGGTGCGGAATAATAGATGATGTCCTGATAATCGATCTTGGGATAACGGACGCTTGACCAGTCAGGCTCTTTCATCTTGAGCCATTCGCGATAGGCCTTAAGCCGCCATTCGAGCATGAAAGCAGGCTCCTGTTTCTTTTTGGAAATAAATCGGATCGTATCCTCGCTCAGGCCCCGCGGTGCGGCATCCGACTCGACCGGGGTCACGAACCCGTAAGCATAGTCCTTGGGGATAAAAGATCCTGGGTCGTTCACCCCGTTAGAGACGCGTTACCACGTCCCTCCTCCGTTTTATATGAATAATTATTAAAAATGTTACGCACCACATTGGTTGATCTTCTTACGGAAGCGCTTTCAAAGCGCTTCCTGTCTCTAACGGGGCTCATGGTTTCTTCCTCGGAGCAAACGCAAGCTCCGGTTTAGGCAACTCAACCATCACATCTTCGGCGATCATCTGAAGCGTGATGGTCTGATAAAGTTCATCCAGGGTTTTTTTCGTCTTGTACCAAACTGGTTTTAATTTACATAATGAAAAATGGGTACAAACAATGCTTTTCCGGTGTTTGATATCGCAAAAAGCCTCGAAGGTGCCTCCTTCCAAGGCCTCAATGATCTCTTTGAGGGTAATCTCGGTGGAGGGACGGGTCAAGGCCCATCCGCCTTTATTCCCCTGTTGGGAAGTCGTAATACCGGCCCGCCTCAACCCCTGCAGGATCTTCTCCGTGAAAGTTACAGAAAATCCTTCGTGCTCGGCGATCTCTTTGGCAATACTCGCCCCGGGCCAAGGCTTCTTGGCCATGTGGGCCAGGCAAATCACTGCGTATTCCGTCTTCGTGGTATATCGCATGGATCCAATCCTTATGGGGGGACAGACAGTACTGATTCTTCATTAAAAAATTAACGGGTAATCAGTACAGTCCGAATCACCCTTTATCAAAAGAAAATTAAGACTTGGGCAGTCAACTAATTCCTGTCCCCTATATGACTGAGCAAAGCATATCAAACCAGACTGTTTTTGTCCAGTTCAAAAGCCCTGACAGCCTTTTTTATAACTATCTATGGATAAAGGAGTTGAGATAATTCTCAGGACTTATAGAAAAAAAGCTTTTTCAAAAAACTATTCCAACCGCCCCTCGACCCGGAGCCCTTGGATTGAGTAACCTTGATCGTAATACGGGCGCCACCTCCCCAAGGCCAAAGGAGGGCACACTCGGAATGATCTCCGTCCCGTCGAAAATACATCGTTTGATCCTTGCGTATGCCCCCATAGGATTTGGCATGCCGTTTCGCCTTCCAGGAAGGCGAGTGACCCTCGGGTTTGAGCGGAGGACCAAAATAATCCTTCAGGATCTTGTGTATAGACTCGAGACCAGACTTGGAAATTACGGCCTCAAAATACTTCTCCGTCTGAGCGCGTGATTCTTCGATCCTCACGGTTTGGATCTGGGCGAGAAAATCCTGGAATGTCATGTTGGTTTCCTTTGAGGTGGCGGCTCCGGCGTATCGAACCGAAGCGTACGGATGACGGTGAGAAACGAAGGATAGGTCAAAGTAAAACCTTCTTCTGTGTCTTTGAACGTGATAGAGAAAAGTTTCCCTTGGTGGATCAGGACATAATTGATGTACTTGGCCGGAAGTTTGCCTTCCATGTTTTTTTTGAATTCACCCGGCTTCAGCGTATAAATGCAAAACTTTGCTTTTTCCCCGCCGAGAAGGGTCGCGTTCTGCGTACGGATATCGATCGATCCGAATTCCGGGCTGAAGAGGTCTTCCCATTTCAGCTGATCCACTGTTCTGACCTCATCGAGCTTTCTCTCGGTGATATGGAATGTGGCCAAAGTCCCTTTTTTCCCGTAGGAGACCACCACGCCCTGGAACGGAAGAGGCAGTTCGATCCAATCCTGCGAGGGCTTGATCGAAAATCCTTTCGAAGAAGGTTCTACTTGCTCCGCGCGGAGAGACAGGGTAGGAAATATCAGAAACAAAGCGATCGAGAGAAGGAGGGTCTTTCGCAACAATCTAGTCAACCTCGTTAATGGAAAGGATGCGGTCAAAAAGTGACCCGATGTAGGACCGGCCGTTCAGTTCCAAGTCGGAGACGACCACCTGATTGATCCGGTTCTTCTCGTCCGCCAACCGGTCGCCCCCGGTACGCTCGGCCCAAGTCGAATGGATGGTGTAGAACTGATCGTTCACGGTCCCGAGATAGATCATCTGATGATGCGGCATCTTCATAAGCGTGATTCCCGGCCTCGCGGACCTCAGGACCGCCTTTTTTTCCGCGTCGTCCTGAAAAGGTTCAAAATATCCAAGCTGCGTCCCGACCATAGCCTGTTGTTTGGAATCGCGCGGCAGGTCAACACCGAGGCTCAAAAAAACATCATGCACGAATCCTGAGCAGTCACGACCGTTGTATTGCCCTCCCCAACCATAGCGCGCACCCAAAAGCTTGAACGCCTGACGGATCACGTTCGCTTGGCTGTACACCGGAAAGCCTTTGGTGACATCGCTTTTCCGGCTGATGTAACATTTCGTGAGGCCCACGGCCCCGCCCTCCTTGCGAAACGGCATCCAAACCGGATAAGGTCCATCAGAAAATTTGGAAGTCGCCATCGGGATCACCGTCCCCATGCTCGGCCGCTGAAAAACCTCTTTCAGCGTCGGATCGCGATATACACGAACACTTTCTCCGGTCACCACGAGAAAACCGCCGGTATTGAGACGCGTTCTAAGCTCTTCCCGACCTTCAAAGATCGCGATATCTTTTGCCTTGACCCACCCCCGGACATACGGCGCCTGGACATAGAACCATTTTCCATCGCTGGACTCGTGATAGATCGCCACAGGCGTCCAAAGCTTGATCAACGTGAATTGCAACTGGTCAAATTCGACATCTCCCTTTCCTTCGATCATTTTCACCATCGTGGGCAGTGCCCGGACCGAAGTCGCACGCGTTGCCACGCCCCATTTCACCTTGATCCTGGAAGGCACTTGATCGATCTGCATGACGGGCTTAACCTCTTCCTCGAAAAAACTCTTGGGAACCGTTTTATCATTCGCGTCAAAAAGCTTACGGTTCTTGAGCGTGTTGTACTCGAGTTGGAGTTGATCGCTGACCGCTTTTCCGGGACGCCGTTTGTCGAGCTTGAGCACATCGATGTTCTCGGGCACCATGTGCTTGATCTCTCCGTTGAAATGTTTCATCTGATCCAATGTCTTGATGGGTTTTTCCGCCCCCGGAATACGCTTGATCCAGTATTCCGCCGATTGCATCACGGGAGTGGCGCTCGTGAGGATCAGCGGACCCTTGGGAAGCGGCGGAAGTTCCTCGCCTGCATGGGCCGCGGAAAAAGTAAAAAGGAAAGCTATTAATAACAGAATGCTCTTCTTCATGAAAAACCTCGTTTTAAGCCGTTGAATACGGGAGGATGCTCGATCCACAAAAAATCTTTCGATAAAAAACCCATGCGGCCCTTGTCGGCCCTTAAGAAAACGAAATATACAACAAGGACCCATGACATAATCTACTCATAAAAACCAGCAATGACCATGAAATTTGTGTTCTTTTTTAACGGCCGGAACACGATCAGGCTTGATGGCCGTGGGATCTTTGGAGTATCGCCTTCCCAACCACGGTACCGCTCGCCCAGGCCCACTGGAAATTGAACCCGCCAATGCGGCCGTCCACGTCCAGAACCTCTCCCGCAAAAAAAAGCCGGGCACACAAATTCGATTCCAGGGTCTTTGCGTCGACTTCCCGGAGGTCCACCCCGCCGGCTGTAGCCTCGGCTTTTTCATATCCCTGAGAACCTGTCACCTTGACCGGACAGTGAAATAACAAATGAACAAGCGACTCCCTGGATTTCTTGGATGTTTGATCAAGCCGCTTCTTGGGATCCATACCGCATTTTTTTAAAAGAACCTCCACAAGCCGCTCCGGAAAATATTGCGCGAGGACCCGTTTCCAGCTCCGATCCGGATGCGCTTCAACCAAACGCGCCCATTCTACTAAGAGATCCGCCTCGCGGCACGCGGGAAGAAAATTTACAAAAAGATCTTTAGGCGTTGCTTCACACCGCAGCCATGGCCCGCTGATATCAAGCACCGCGGGTCCGCTGAACCCGATATGGGTGAAAAGCACCGCGCCCTTACTTCGAGCGATCTTATTTCCATCCGCAAGGATCGAGAGTTCGACCGGCAGCGTAATGCCCGTGAGACTTTTCCAGTCAGAGTCGTCCGTGGTGAGAGGTGTAAGTGCGGGCACGGTCGGAATGATCTTGTGCCCCAAAGATCTCGCAAGCGCATAGCCTGAGCCATCGCTCCCGGTCTCCGGGTACGACAAACCTCCGGTCGCGATCACGAGGGTTCTGGCAAGATATCCAAAGCCTTCTCCGGAGACATGGAAGATCCCGCGCTCTTTGGAAATGTTTTTGACTTTTTTCCCCTGTTCCATTACGACGCCGGCCCGGCGGGAAGCCTGAAGCAGTGCTTGAAGCACGGCTTTTGCGGACTGCTCCTTGGGGAAATATTTTGTCCCTTCTTCGAGGACCATCTCCACGCCGGATTCTGCGAAAAATGCCAGGGTACGTTCGGGAGGAAAAGCGCGCAGAATATTGCGTACGGTCCGGAGCTCGGTGGCCTGATAATCTTTTTCGCTCACTTTGAGATTGGTCACATTGCAACGACCGCCGCCTGAGAGAAGAAGCTTGGCACCGATCGTTTCTCTGGAATCAAGGACCAGGGTCCGGAGTTTGCCTTCGGCACATGGGATCGCGGCCATAAGGCCCGCCGGGCCTGCCCCCACCACGATGACGTCCCACAAAATTTGCTGCATGGAGCACCTCAATACTGCGTCAGTGTATTCTTTCCACACTGACGCAGTATGACGGAGAATTACCAGAGAGCTTATTGGGGAAGGACGACGATTTTATTTATCGCGATCTTCTCGACCGGTTTGTCCTGGCGGTCCCGGGGCGCCTTGGCGATGGCAAGTACTACATCCATTCCTCCGGTTACCTGGCCAAAGACGGAATGACGGTCATCCAGCCATGGAGTCGCAATTTCGGTGATAAAGAACTGGCTGCCGTTCGTATTCGGTCCGGAATTCGCCATGGAGAGCGTTCCCGGTTTATCATGACGCAATTTTTTTGAAAACTCATCTTTGAACTGGTACCCGGGCCCGCCCATGCCCGTCCCCGTCGGATCGCCGGTCTGGATCATGAAGTTTGGGATGACCCTGTGGAAAATGATCCCGTCATAAAAACCTTTCTTGGCGAGCGTGAGGAAATTTTCTACCGTCTTTGGCGCTTCAGCTTCGTACAGGTCCGCGTAAATATCTCCTTTGGTGGTCTCGATCTTGATCTTCACGATAGTGTCATCCTTTACTGTTTCAGGGGTTGGGGTGGAGGTAACGGCTTTCGGAACAGGTGGTGGAACGGAGGTTGCGACCGGCATGACCTTAGGGGCTTGCGACGCGCACCCCGCAAGAAGAAGACAATAAGAAAGCAGGAACCATTTTTTCATCGTTCACCCCGTTAGAGATAGGAAGCGCCCAAAGCGCTTCCGTTAATTTTTCACAGATTTTCTAAACGCCTCTTCCACCGCCATCGGATAATACCACAAACCAACGTATCTTACCCTATCTCTCACGGGGCAGGCTCCTTAAGACGAACCAAGCCTTTTGCCTACGGCCACGCGCGCCATGGACCTGCGCTCGTTCTCGGTCAAATACCTTTTACGCAGCCGGACATTTTTCGGTGTGATCTCCACGAGCTCGTCCTCTTCGATGAACTCAAGGGCGAACTCGAGCGTCATTTCCCTCGGGGTGATCAGCTGGATCGCTTCATCGGCGCCGGACGAACGCATATTGGTCTGCTTTTTCTCACGGATCGCGTTCACGACCAGGTCATGTCCTTTATTGTTCACGCCAATGATCATCCCTTCGTAAAGGATCGTGCCGGGCTGCACAAAGATCTCCCC
>CAZPCF010000093.1:0-7204 GCA_964585045.1 uncultured bacterium | reverse complement strand
GGGGCATCGCATCACAGTAGGCCTGTTTAAGAAAAAAAAAGTTTAGGCGGGTCCGAAAGGAGCGGAATGCACCATGAACAAAGAATCATCTGAAGCAGTAGCTGTACAACAACCAACCGCAAGTTTGAAAAATCCCACAACATCCCAGAGCCATAGGATCCCCGGCAGGTTCCCCAAAGTCCGGTCCGTGCAACTGACAGCCCGCGATCTTCTGATCTTCCAGCTTTTACAGGCGGAAGGCGCGAAAACCTCTGCGGATCTTTCCCGGTGTTTTTGGGACGGTCACTCCAAGAAAGCCAAAGCCGGTTTCCAGCGTATCCGGTTATTGATCAGATTCGGTTTTCTTGAGCGTGGCAATCCCAGGCTTCTTTATCTTTCCGAAAGCGCCAAGCAGATCCTTCCTGCGGCTATCGGTGTAGAGGATAAGCAACCGCAATGAAAGTGATCTCCCCAAACACATTCAGAAGCCCGGTTTACCGGGTTTTGGCTCATCTCTCCGATGAAGAAAGACTCGACCAAGCCTGCGAACTTTTAGCGCGGGGTGTTTTGAGACTCGCGGAAAAAAGAGGGCTGACGAAACTGCTACACCCACGGGCGGACGAAAGGCGGCAAGATATGAAAACGGGGGTAACGCATGAGTGAAAAGCAGCTATGGCGTGGAGATTTCCGGGGCGGTGATGTCCACCCCCGCATATACATTGTGGGATGTATATGTCCGTGTATGCCCCGGCCCGCGCTAACCCATTACAGCGCCTCGTTCCGCCGTTTCAGCCGGAGGCTGAAATGCCTAGCGACCACCCTCTCTCGTCTTACTACGACTTCGATAGGGTGGTCGCTAGCGGCTCACTCGGCTATTTGGATTAGCACGGGCCGGGGCACATGAAAGGAGCAGATCTACACTATGATGGAAGAACATAAGCTTTGTCAGGATTATCTACTGATCCAGCCCAGGGACGAAAGACTGCTGAGGATCGTCGGTGATGAAGGATTCATAAGACGGGATCTTGCCATAAAGTACGTTTTTGAAGGCAGTGAAAGTTATGCGAGGTTCCGGATCCGGAGGCTGAAAAAGTTCGGTTACCTGAAGGCCGTTTCCGTGATCGCCGGGGATCCGGAAAGTTACCTGCTGGGGCCGGAAGGCATCGAGGTCGTCAGAGGTTTTTATCCGATAGGGCTCCGGGGATGGGGGTGTCCGGGCATCCTGCAGTCCATCGATCCGGGCCGGTACGAGCATGCCTGTAAGGTGACGGAGGTGAGACTGCTTTTTGAGAACATGCGTTTTTGCAGGAAGTGGAAAAGCGAGAGGATGCTCCGGGCCGGGATGAAGGGCGGCCACAAGGTGCCGGACGGGTTCTTTATGCCCAACAAGAAAGGCATTGCGGTCGAGGTGGAGCTGAGGCCTAAAAAGGCGGCGACCTACCAGAAGATATTCTCGTTTTACGAAAAAGACGAGCGGGTGAGCTATGTTTTCTATGTTTGCGCGACGATCCCACTACTCACGTTTATCCGGAGGATCGTAAAAAAGAGCCCAGTGTTCAAGGCGTATTGCTTCATGCTCTATAGCGATCTCGTGGAATCGCGGGAAAACGCGGTCGTGCGCACCGACAAAGGCGAATTCCAGCTCAGGAGGCTCCTGGGATGAATAGGGATCCATGGGAGCATGAGTGGCGGGAAATGAAAGGAAAGGTCGAAAAAGACCTCTGCCCGGAATTGGGGATGGACCTCTTTCGGGGGGAACTTTTTAGCGGAGAATATTCCGCGGATCTTCAGGTGTTCGGAAAGGACGTTTTTCTCAGGAACATGCTTCAGCGGATCCTGACCATGGATCTTCATTCCAAAGGTCAAAGGGCCCCTGTTTTCATGATCGTTCCTTCAAACCAGCGGGATCTGTTGACCAGAGTAAACAAAGTGTTCGCAGACACAGTTTTCGAAGAGACCTGGGCCTTCTTTCTCTACGACAAGAAGCGGCCCGAAGATTCGGTGGATCCCGGACGGTTCATATCTTTACTTGATCCTGAAGGGACCGAGTGGGTCCGAGGCACCAAAAGGCAGATCCATCTTTTTTCGGTATTGAGAGAGGATGAGGAGCGGCCTTTGAGCGATCCCATGGTGTTTCGTTTGAGAAAGGCTATTCGTGAACGCTTCCCATCGAAGGCGATCAATGCTCCCAGGCCGCAGTGTCCCCTGATCTACCTTTTTCATCCCGAGGACATGGGTTCTTATGAAAACGTCTGTAAATGGATCGACGATCTAACGGAGCATTGTCTCTTCCGTATTTTCTTACGAGAACAGCATTCTTTCATCGAGCCGTCACAAACTAGCCTGATCTGTGGTCCGGACGTTTTTCTGGCCGGCACCAGTGAGGAAATGCGGCGGTATGTCCGCAAGCGGAGCCGGAGAAAAAGAGGCAGGAAATACATCTTTTGGGATGACCGGGAAACTGCAATGCGATTGAAGTCGCTGGAATTGTTCGCTTCTGAAATTCCGGCGAGCCAAACAGGGTTTGCGGTTTATAAAAATGCAACCGATCAAAGGTGTCATGTCTGGTTCTATCCCGCGCGGCAAAGCCTCGGCGATCTTCCTTACAAACGGCCGAAGATTCCATCCCTGTACAATCGGGACAATCACAAGGCGAAGTCTGTTTCTACAGAACCAGCTAAACCCAAAGACCCGCTTTCCGAGATCATGAAGGATCTAAGACCTGAAAATTAAACAACCCGAAAAGGAGCTATGATAAAATGTCAGCCATTATGAAACAGCCGAAATCAAAACTAGCGCTTCAGGGATATGACCAGCTTCTCTCCGGGATCCAGCGACTTCTGGAAGAAGCGCGGCATCAGGCTGCCCGATCCGTTAATGCTATCTTGACCGCGACTTATTGGGAAATAGGCCGCCGGATCGTGGTGCATGAACAGGGAGGAAAGAGCCGGGCCGGGTATGGGGAGGAGCTTCTTAAACGGATTTCGGAGGATCTTACCTTGCGGATCGGGAGGGGCTTTGGGCTCTCTCACGTTAAGATGATGCGCCAATTTTATCTCACCTATGCGAATTTAAAGAATCGCCAATCGCTGATTGGCCAATCCTCGGCTTCGAAGAAAAGCCAATCACTGATTGGCGAATTACAAGGCAAGCCTGAAGCGCACTACGCGCCCAATCTACAGGCCCTCTGGAATTATTTCCCCCTCTCTTGGACGCATTATGCCCATCTGTTGCGGGTTAAAAATGATTATGGCCGGAGTTTTTATGAATCAGAAAGCATTCGAAGCGGATGGTCCGTAAGGCAGTTGGAACGCCAGATTGAATCGCAGTTTTATGAACGGACTGCTATGTCTCGCAATAAGGCAAGCATGTTAAAAAAAGGCTCCCTAAAGAAAGCCTCTGACAATATGCCGCCGGAAGAAGAGATCAAGGATCCTTATGTCCTGGAATTTCTTGGTCTCAAGGATGAGTATTCCGAAAGCGATCTGGAAGAGGCGCTGATTCGCCATCTGGAGACCTTTCTGCTGGAGCTTGGCGGTGATTTTACCTTTGTAGCCCGTCAAAGACGACTTCGCATCGGAGGTGAATGGTATCGAGTCGATCTCGTCTTTTATCACCGCGTTTTGCGATGCTTGGTACTGATCGACCTGAAGATCGGCAAGTTCACGCATGCCGACGCCGGGCAGATGCATCTTTATCTGAATTATGCCCGTGAGCACTGGACGAATCCGGACGAGAATCCCCCGGTCGGGCTGATCCTTTGCGCCCAAAAGAACGAGGCCGTTGCCCACTATGCCTTAGAGGGACTTCCGAACAAGATCCTTGCCGCCGAGTACAAAACCGCCCTGCCTAACGAACACAAACTTGCCGAAGAACTCAACCGCACTCAAAAGCAATTAGAGTGTGTTGCCCCGAAGAATCCCAAAAAGTAGGACTTCCCGAAAAGAATAGATCGGCAAAGATCGATCGATGGCCGATTCTTGCTGATCTGTTGTGTTTCTTTGAATTCTTCCAAAATCATATCTCGCCAAAACAGGGGTTTGCAGGGCACATTTGGCGAGATATAAAAGTTCTGGTTTAACCGCTGTTGTGGAAATCCGAGACGATGTCTCGGAAATACGCAACGCTGTCGCGTAAATTTATTTAAAGGTGTAGAGGTGAATGCCTCTACACTTCAGGTGACGGGACCAGACCGGCTGTCACAGGCACTGATTTTAACGGCCAGCTTGAAGTCGAGTGCGGACGGTCCGGATTGCCGATCTTCCAAGCGCCTTTGGTAACCCTATAGAGGGAGATCGGGAATTCAACCTCGAAAAACGGACGTTGGGGAGTGTGCTTCGGGGAGTTTTTTCAAAAGGCGTTGCTGTGACATGAGTTGCGGCAGCGCCTTTTTTATTTATAGCTTTTCCACCGCTAGTCCTAATTTCATTAGAGCTTTATCGCTTTTAGGGCAGGCGGGGGAGTTTTTATATAAAAAGGCGTTGTAGGTGTATAATCTTGCAACGCCTTTTTCGTTTTCACTCGCGGGTACATTTATGAAAAAGATCCTATTTTTGACTTTAGGATTGATCTTGGCGAGCTTCATTCTTGCCTTCCTGGCCAAAGGTTTTATCGTGAAGATCGGCATGGAACAAGCGGTGACCCGCCTGACCGGCTTCAAGACCCAGATCCGCACTTTGAAATATGATCTTCCGTCGACGATTCGCATCCAAGACCTCGAAATATTGAACCCTCCAGGATTTGAAGCAAAGGTTTTCGCGAAGGTCCCGGAAGTTTACATTTCCTTTTTCGCGGGCGAATTTTTTCTGGGCAAAGGCGTGCACTTCGGAGAGATCAGGCTCCATGTCCAGGAAGTCTACATTGAAAAGAACCCCAAGGGCGTCTCGAATGTGGATCTTTTGAATTTGGCCGGCGTCGGACCGGAGCAAATGTGGCGGCTCGCGAAACGAACACCTTTCCTGATCGACCGCCTTGAATTGACCCTTCGCAACGTAAGCTACGAAGACTATTCCGGCGTGACGGCGACGTCGGGCTCACCGTATCAATATTCAGCGGACCTGGATGTCGAAAATAAGATCTATCTGAAGATCGATGATCCCCAGACCCTTGTGAACCTGGTCTTATACGAGATCCTCCGCCACGCGACATTCAAAAAGTTGCTGGACCTTGGCCCCGCAAAACTCCTTAGCGGGGCTTTTAGCGCCGGGCAGGCATTCGCGGGAGACCAAGCGCACACTTTATCCGATCAGACCGGATCCGCTTTTCAAAGTTCAGTCAGTGGGACTAAAAGCGCTCTCAGCGGATTTTGGGGGAAATTGAAATCCATCATCCCCGGGAAGAAAACCACTCCCGGATCTTAGGGCTGAATCCTTCATTCTAGGAGGATCTTACCAAAGGCGAAAATAGCAGGGTTTATCCCGGGAAGGGAGTAGAATACCATCAGATCATTGAGCATTTTGCGATGAGGCCAGTAATCTTAAAACGAAAGAGTCACTCTCTAAGAAAGGAAATGCTCATGAAAAAATATCACTTTGCGCGAATAGCTGGGTTTTTGTTGTTGGGTACGGTACTCTTTGCGGGTAGTTCCTACGCCAAATCCGCCAAGGAAATCAATGCCAACGTGGAAACGGCCCTTGACCTTTTTAAGGCCAAAGTGTCCGGAGGCAAAGATATGCTCGCGAAAGCCAAAGGCGTGCTTGTCCTGGCGCCTGTTTATAGGGGAGGCATCGGCATCGGGGCCGAATACGGCACCGGCGCTTTGCTTATCGACGGAAAAACCGAAGACTATTACAACATTATCAGCGGTTCCTTCGGTTTCCAGTTTGGCGGTCAGAAAAAGAACATGTACCTTCTCTTTATGCAAGATAAGGCCTTGCAAGATTTCCGCAAGAGTAGTGGCTGGAGAGTGGGTGCGGATGGATCTGTGGCGTTAATTGATGTCGGCGTCGACGGCTCGGTCGATACCACCAAAGCCAATGTGCCGATCGTTGCCATGGTGTTGGGCCAGAAGGGTTTCATGTTCAATCTCACTCTTGAAGGCGCGAAGTTCAATAAAATCAAACCGGATTAAAAGGCAACTTCAAACGCTGATCGTGATGGCGGGGCGCTGATTCAGGCAACAATAATCGGTAGGCCCTGCATCAGGATCTTGATGATCTCCACCTCTCCCGAGGTTAAAAGCCAGTTGCGAAAGTCCCCCAGGCGGGGGAGTTTTATATAAAATGGCGGTGACCTTATAGGGTTGCGGCCATTTTTATTTATAGCTTCTCCCTCGCCAGTCCTGATTTCATTAAAGTTTTATAGCTTTTAGGGCAGGCGGGGGAGTTTTCACCAAAGGCGTTGCTGTGACATGATTTGCAGCAACGCCTTTTTTCTTTGTGATATAATTTGCCCCTATGAGCAAACCTAAATTGTATGTTATTGCGGGTCCCAACGGTTCGGGGAAGACGACATTTGCAGAAAAGTTTCTTCCCGGCTATGCAGATTGTTTTGAATTTATTAATGCCGACATGATCGCGAAAGGGCTTTCACCCTTCATCCCTTCTAAAGTGGCAATCAAGGCCGGCAAAATACTTCTTAACGAAATTGCCGACTGCTCTAGACGGAAAGTTAATTTTGCATTTGAAACGACTTTATCTGGAAAATCCTATATCAATCTATTCCACCGTATTAAACAACAGGGTTATGAACTTCACATGTTCTTTTTGTGGGTTCCAAAGGTTCAGCTCTCGTTGGCAAGAATCGCCGATCGAGTGAAGAAAGGCGGTCATGATATCCCTGAGCGTGATGTCAGGAGAAGGTTTGCTAGAGGCCTCAAGAATCTTTTCGAGGTGTACCGGCCGCTTTTTGATACGTGGAGTGTTTATGATAACTCAACGGGTAAGCCGAAACTTGTCTTTGCGGTAGAACATGGCACAATAAACGTAGAAGATCAACTCAAGTACTCTCAAGTTATAAAACAGGCTGGATATAAAAATGGCTTCTAAAGAAAGCATTCCCTATAAGGCAGAGCGGGCCCTGAAAGCAGCAGTTCGTGATTTGATCAAGGAGCGTCGCAAGACCAACGATAGCCTCGTCATCTGGAAAAACGGTAAGGTTGTTCGCGTTTCGGCTCGCAAACTCGCCTAAATTGCCGTAAAGCGAAGTTCCTTCATCAGCATCTTAAGAATTTCCACCTCTCCCGAGGTTAAAAGCCAGTTGCGAAAGTCCCCCAGGCGGGGGAGTT
>CAZPCF010000092.1:0-7246 GCA_964585045.1 uncultured bacterium | reverse complement strand
TCATAAAGGTAGGGGCAGGTGATCTTGAAAAAATTTCCTATCATGAGATCATTGGCCCAAGCCGAGAGCAGGTCCGAGAGGCAGTCAAAAACGTAAAAAACGCCTTCGCCTTCTTTCCTGGCGATACTGTTGATCTCGGCAGAAAAAGGTTCGAAGCCCATATGCGGGTCGAGCTTGTAGACCGTGATATTCTTGTCTTCCTTCAAGAGAGGCTCATGATTGGCAAAACGGATATAGACGAGTTTTCTTTTTTCTTCGAGGGCCTTTTGAACAAAGGGTGTGACAAACTCCGCATAATGGTGAATGGCATCGACCTGCCAAACGACATTGTCGCCGAGACGCAATCCCGTAATAACCTTATCAAGTCCCTTATCTCCGGTACTGATCATGTTCACCCCATTAGAGATAGGAGGCGCTGTTCAAAGCGCTTCCGTGAAGTCCGTAAAAAATTGTTCACTAAAATCCAAGACATTTTTGACGCCCCAAATTCAAAACCATTCCCGCTAATCTCTAACGGGACAAGCCCCCCCAGTACCGTGATAGTCCTGGATCGACCGGACATCCAGGTCATTATCCTTTACGGCCTGGAGCCCCCGGAGGGCCGCGCGAGCGGCGCTTAGTGTCGTAATGCACGGGATATTAAAGGCGACCGCAAGCGACCGTATCTTACCCTCATCCAGCATCGGTCCTTTTCCGCTCGGGGTATTGATGATGAGATCCATCCTCTTATTCCTGACCCAATCCCCGATGTTCGGGCTTCCTTCGGTGATCTTCAAGATCTCCTGGACCGGCACCCGGTAATCCTTCAGCACCTGCGTCGTTCCCTTGGTCGACACGACCTTGAAACCGAGCCGGTGGAATTGCCGTGCGATCTCGGCGATCTTCGGTTTGTCAGTATCCTTCACACTGATAAAAACCGTGCCCTTACGAGGGATGCAGCTCAACGCCGCGTCCTGGGATTTGTAGAACGCCCGGCCGAAATCTTTATCGATCCCCATGACCTCCCCTGTGGATTTCATCTCCGGCGAAAGAATAATGTCGACCCCCGGGAATTTCACGAACGGAAAGACAGATTCCTTCACCGCAATGTGCCTCGGCACGATCTCTTCGGTGAATTTCAGCTCTTTAAGCGTTTTCCCCGCCATGAGCTGTGCCGCGAGTTTTGCAAGCGGCACCCCGATCGTCTTGCTCACAAATGGCACTGTCCGTGAAGCGCGCGGATTCACCTCCAGGCAATAAACCTGCCCTTTCTGGATCGCGTACTGGACATTCATCAGCCCTACCACGCCAAGCTCTTTGGCGATCTGTTTGGTCTTCAAAATGATCTCTTCGACGATCTCCCGGGGGACCGAGAAGGGCGGAATGACGGACGCACTGTCCCCGGAGTGGATCCCGGCTTCCTCAATATGTTCCATGACTGAGCCCACCACCGCGATCTTTCCATCCGAAATGAGATCCACGTCCATTTCGGTCGCGTCTTCGAGGAATTTATCGATCAGCACGGGCTGGTCGTCACTGGCCTCGACCGCACATTTCATGTATTTCTTAAGCGAGGTCTGATCATACACGATCTCCATCGCACGTCCACCGAGCACATAAGACGGGCGTATGACGACAGGGTATCCGATCTCCTTCGCGATCTGATGGGCCCCTTCGATACTCGTTGCGATCCCATTAGCGGGCTGGCGTAGGCCGATCTTTTTAAGAAGCTTCTTGAACCGGTCGCGGTCTTCGGCGCGGTCGATCGCATCGACCGAGGTCCCGAGGATCTTCACACCATTCGCCAAAAGGGCTTTTGCCAGATTCAAGGGCGTTTGTCCACCCAGCTGCAGGATCACACCGATTGGTTTTTCATTTTCATAGATATTGAGGACGTCTTCCAGCGTGAGCGGTTCGAAGAAAAGTTTGTCGGACGTGTCATAATCGGTGCTCACGGTCTCCGGGTTGGAGTTGACCATGATGGTCTCATAGCCCATTTTCCTCAAGGCCAGCACGGCGTGAACGCAACAATAATCGAATTCGATCCCCTGGCCGATCCGGTTCGGCCCGCCTCCGAGGATCATGATCTTCTTTTTCCGGCTGGGATTCGCTTCGTCCTCATCTTCATAAGTGGAATAAAAGTAGGGCGTGTAAGCCTTGAATTCCGCGGCGCAGGTATCCACCAGTTTATAGACCGGCCTGATGCCGAGCTTCTTGCGTTTCTTGCGCACATCTTTTTCCTGCAATCCCCAATAAAATGCAAGTTGCCGGTCGGAAAATCCGTATTGTTTGGCCTTTCGCATCAACGCGTCCTGCTGTTTCGGCTTTCCCTGTGCGGCCAAAAGCTCTCCTTCAAAATCAATGATCTGCTTGAGCTGTGCAAGGAACCACGGATCAATGCCTGTTTTTTTATAGATCTCTTCAGCGGTGTACCCGGCCAGAAAGGCATATTTCAGATAAAATATCCTGTCCTCCCGTGGGATCTTCGTATGGGCAAATATCTTTTCACGAAGTTCCTTATCATTCGGAACGGTCTTCGTGAACTGAAGGTGCTCTTCGCGTGTCCTGAGCGTAAGGTCGAAGATCTTGTCCTTGCCGTCCCCCCCGAACCCGAAACGCTTCGTCTCGAGCGAACGCAGGCCTTTTTGGAACGCTTCCTTGAAGGTACGGCCAATGGACATGATTTCACCCACGGATTTCATTTGGGTCGATAAGCGGTCATCCACGCCCTCGAATTTTTCGAAAGCAAACCGCGGGATCTTGACCACGCAATAGTCGATCGAAGGCTCGAACGAGGCCGGTGTGTATTTGGTGATGTCATTCGGGATCTCATCGAGCGTAAGTCCGACCGCGAGCTTGGCCGCAAATTTTGCGATCGGAAATCCCGTAGCCTTTGACGCGAGCGCGGAGGAGCGCGAAACGCGCGGATTCATTTCAATGATGACCATGCGGCCCGTTTTGGGGTCGACCGCGAACTGGACGTTCGAACCGCCGGTCTCGATCCCGATCTCGGACATGACTTTGCGCGCGCCGTCGCGCATCCGCTGGTATTCCCGGTCGGTTAAAGTCTGCGCCGGCGCCACGGTAATGGAATCGCCCGTGTGAACACCCATCGGGTCAAGATTCTCGATCGAACAAATAACCACGAAGTTGTCGTTCTTATCACGCATGACCTCCAACTCATATTCTTTCCATCCGACGATCGATTCTTCGATCAGGATCTCATGGATCCGGCTATAATCAAGTCCCGTACGTGCCGTGGTCCGGAGCTCTTCGAGATTATGGCAAACACCGCTCCCGGATCCGCCCAGCGTGAAACTCGCCCGCACGATCACCGGATAACCGATCTTTTCGGCCACCCTCTCGGCTTCTTCTAAGGAATACGCAAAATCACTTTTCGGAAGGTCCAGGCCGATCTTTTGCATGGCGCGCTTGAATTCCTCGCGGTTCTCAGCCTTCTTGATCGCCTCATACTTTGCACCGATCATCTCAACATTATGACGTTGGAACACTCCCGCTTCGTAGGCCTCGACTGCAAGGTTCAACCCGGTCTGTCCGCCCATGGTCGGCAGGACCGCATCGGGCTTTTCTTTGATAATGACCTTTTCAAGAAATTCCACCGTGAGCGGTTCGATGTAGGTCGCGTCCGCAAGATCGGGATCGGTCATGATGGTCGCGGGGTTTGAATTGATGAGCGTGACCTTGTAGCCTTCTTCCTTCAAGGCCTTTACAGCTTGCGTGCCCGAATAATCGAATTCACAGGCCTGGCCGATGATGATCGGCCCGGAACCGATGATGAGGATCTTCTTGATGTCTGTTCTTTTAGGCATTTTTTTGGTTCTTTTCGATCATTCCATAAAAACGGGTGAAAAGATAATCGCTGTCGTGAGGCCCCGGGGCGTTCTCCGGATGGTACTGCACGCAGAAAATGGGATGCTTCTTGTGCCGGAACCCCTCGAGCGATTTGTCATTCAGATTGATGTGGGTTATCTCCACTTCATCCTTGGGAAGCGAATCGATATTGACCACAAAGTTATGGTTCTGGGAAGTGATCTCGATCTTGCGCGTTTTGAGGTCCATGACCGGCTGATTATTGCCGTGATGCCCGAACTTGAGCTTTGAGGTTTTTCCGCCGAGCGCCTGCCCGATCATCTGATGCCCGAGGCAGATCCCGAACATGGGCTTTTTCCCTATCAATTTGCGCACTGTTGCCACTAAATACTTCACCGCGGAAGGATCTCCGGGGCCATTCGAAAGAAAGACCCCATCGGGCTGATAGGCCAGGATCTCTTCGTAGGTTGCGGTCGCGGGAACGACCTGGACATGAAAACCGTGCTGGTTAAGTTTCCGGAGGATATTCCATTTGGCGCCGCTGTCCACGGCCACGATTTTGAATTTCTTTTTCTTCTGATCACCCCATGCAAATTCTTCGGGCATGACCTCGTCGAATATAAAAGGTTTTTGGCACATCACTTCTTTGACCAGGTCGACGCCTTCAATGCCTTTGGATTTTTTGGCCTTTCGGATGAGTTTTTTCGGGTCCATTTCCTGGGTGGAAATAACCGCTTTCTTCGCGCCCACGGTCCTCAAATGCTTCACGAGCTTGCGGGTGTCGATCCCCTGAATACCGAGGATATTGTATTTCTTCAGGTATTGATCAAGCGTCATCTCGGAGCGGTAATTGCTCACCACCGGACTCAGTTCCTTGATAATAAACCCTTCGACCCAAGGCCGGGAGGACTCCCCATCTGCCGCATTGATGCCATAATTGCCAATATGCGGATAGGTCATGCAGACCATCTGTCCCTTGTAGGAGGGATCGGTCAGGATCTCCTGATAGCCGGTCAGGCCCGTATTAAAGACGATTTCGCCGAAAGCTTCGCCCTCGGCGCCAAAACCCTCGCCTTCGAACCACACACCATCCTCAAGTGCCAGTATCGCTTTTTTCATGGCTTTCTCTAGGGTAAGCACATCAGTGGGCTTGGGTAGAGGAAAAACTCTACTACTCTCGCCTCTAGAATACTTCAGGTTCCGCCTGCTGTCCAGCGACTGATGGTCCCAAAATTCATAAAGTTTCAATCGCTAAATTTTTAAAAAAGTCCCGGCCCCGAGAAGGGGTACTTCTCGATCACCAGGGGAGGCGATCTTGGGCCGGGATGAAATCACTTTTCTAAAAATTGTCCGTACATGGGGGACAGGCATTCACTGACTGCCTGTCCCCCATGGCCTATTAATTTCGCTCGTTACGCTTAAAATAGATAGCTCAACTGCCCTCCGAGTGTGTTCTGCTGATTTTTCCCACCGAAGACATTCCCGTCACCCGCATGGGCATAATCGATCCGGTATTCCGCCCGGGCGATCACGTTCTCCCACGGCTTATACTCAAGCGTCAGGGTGTTGGCGACGTCCCTGGCAGCGCCCGCAGTCCCAACGCCGGTCCAGTTACGGTAACGGTTGCTGTCGTCGAAATACTCGAAACGGTAAGCCACGGCGATCTTATCCGTAAACTGATATTTGGCATACGCCGCGTAATCAAACCATTGAGCGGTGTGGAAATTGTCATCCATAGCAATATCCACCCGAGGCTGATTGCCCATGTCGAATTCACCGACAAACGCAAGCTTTTTCGTCGCTTGCCAACTCGCCACGTTGGTCACAAGAAAGCGCTTTCCGCCGCTTGCGTTGTTGTTCTCAGGGCCAAAATAAGTGGCCGTGGTCCATGTGACATCCTTAAGTGGGCTGAAGCTAAACGCGTTCTCAAACGTTTTGTAGGAGTTGTTGTCAATATCGTTGTCCCAACCGTTATTGATGCCGTGGTAGACGGTCAGATAATCATTAAAGAGCTTATAACTCGCACGCACCCCGGTATGCGTAAAAGGGATCGCATAGCCGAAGGAAACTGAACGGCTGATATTCCAGTTAAACGGCCCTTCGATCACTTCATTCCCCGCCAAAGTAACCATCCGACCGGCCTTAACGTCGATCGTATGCGGCAGGATCTCGCTATCGGACCAAAAACCCAACGGAGCAATGAATTGGACATAAGCCTGTTCGAAAGCAAAGGCTTCTGGGGTCGTGTTCCCGTAGCTGCCTTTCATGTTATTAAAATAATAAGGGACATCACTTCCCATCATCATATCGATGCGAAACCCGGCGCCGCCCTCGGGATTGGCTACTTTCTCGAACCACAACTTGGCTGCGTTCATGGAGAAAGTATCTGCGGCCTTATCGGTGAGCGAGCGTCCCACGTTCCCGTTTTGTTGCGGCTCTCCGACCTTATTCTGGAATTGGGTCTCCACATAGCCTCCCATGTGGATATCTTCCATCGCCCGGAGAAAACCACTTTTGGGTTCCTCCACCGGAGGAATATAGGTTGTCTGAGCCCCTGGTGCCGGCCTTTCCATGGTCATCATCTTGCTGTCCATGGCCTCCAGTTTCCGGCTCAACGCGTCGATCTGCGCTTTGAGTGCGGCCACCTCACCTTCCTCGGCAAAGGCAGCTCCCGGGATAAGACACATTCCTATCAAAAAAACCCCTAAAATACCTCCTAATATTCTGTTCATGATCTCCTCCTTTATGACTGGATTGATATTCAGACGAAGCGAGATCATCCGATCGCTACTTCGCCGATTTCGCCGGTACGGATGCGGTAGCACTCCTTGAGATCGAGGACAAAGATCTTGCCGTCCCCGATATGGCCCGTGCGCGCGCCTTCCTTGATCGCATCGATCGTGGCTTTCACGAAGGCTTCGTTGACGGCGATCTCGAGCTTCACTTTTTTCAAGAGACTTCCCGCTTCCTTATGGCCCCGGTAAACCTCCGAGATCCCCTTTTGGCGGCCGCGCCCCAAAACGCTCGTGACCGTCACGAGATGGATCTCTTTTTTCTCAAGAATCCGGAGAACTTCGTCGACCCGGTCCGGCTGAATCACTGCGACAATGTATTTCATGGTGTTCCTCCTTTTTACCCTGTTAGGGTCTAATCTATGATGGTGTAAGCGGACTCGCGGTGCTGCGTCAGATCAAGTCCGATGCGTTCTTCGTCCTCGGAAACACGTAGACCCATCAAAGCGTCCACGATCTTGAGGAGCACGAAGGAAACAATGAACGAATAAGCGATCGTAATGACCACGGCCTTCAGCTGGATCCACAAAAGCCCCGGATTCCCGTAGAAAAACCCGTCATTACCGGCCGGATTGACGGCCTTCGTGGCCCAAAGACCCGTTGCCAAAGCACCCCAGATCCCTCCGATGCCGTGCACGCCAAAA
>CAZPCF010000091.1:0-7331 GCA_964585045.1 uncultured bacterium | reverse complement strand
CAAAACCCTTCGCTCCCACGTCACCATCCCGGTGGCGGCCCTTCTCCTGAGCTTCATGATCACGACCGGTGTTTGGGCGGCTTCCACATTCGATCTGCTGGACGCGCGCGAGCGGGGAGCGACGGTCACCGGCGAGGCCAAAGGCACGCTGACGCCGACCTTCGACGAAGCGATCAAAAAAGATGTTCTGGAATTCGATTATTCCATCCCGCAAGGCGCCACGATCACCGCATGGGTCAAGAATTTCCCGGAGGGGCTCACATCTTCTTCGGTCAACAGTGCCAAGATCGGCGTCAAGACATTCGCGGCCGCCCAGGTGAACGAAGTTTCTGTGACCATGGAAGTGCGCGGAGCTCAAGGGGTTCAGCGGATCCCTCTTCGCCTTAAAAATGGTTGGAATTTGATCGAGGAAAAAATCGATTGGGCCCAGGCCGGCGGGTTGAAAGAGGTCTCTTTTGTGGTTAGCACGAAGGGGGGTGCGGTCGTTAAGGGAACCCTGTCCTTTTCTTTGGAGTTCGTCCAGCAAGCGGCAGCGGTCAAATCCGTGACTCCTCCCGTCAGCGAACCTCTTGCAGCAAAAACGGTTGCTGCCGGCGCCGTTAAAGCCGGTGCGACATTTGCCCCACGAGTGGCCGCAACGCCCACGACGGTTTCCGCGGTCAAAGCTACCGTAGCCAAAGTTCTCAAGGCTGCGAAGGTCGTGCCGGCCGCGAGTCCCGCGAAAGTTCCGGCACCGCCCGCGCGCTCTTCATTCGGTCTCTTGGATGCCGGGGACAAGGGTGTGTCCCATAATGGATCCGCCAAGGGCGTCATCACTTTTTCCTTTGATGAAGAATCGAAAAAAGACGTTTATGACCTGGGATATACATTGTCGCCGGGATCTTCAATCACCATTTGGACAAAAAAATTCCCAGCGGATCTGACCGGCGCGCAAGTGAACACTCTGGAGTTCGGTCTCAGGGTGCTTGAGGCGTCCCAACTGGGTAAGCTCTCGATCAAGGCGGAGGTGATCGGGACAACGAATACCCAGCAGATCCCGCTCTGTTTGAAACCGGGTTGGAATGTTATCCAGAAACCCATTCACTGGAACGAGATCGGTGAGCTAAGGGAAGTGAACTTTATTATCAGCCCCAAAGGGGACGCCGGTTCCATCAAAGGAACCTTGTATCTGGGGTTCGATTTCTGCAACGCAACGTTCTTTAAAAAATACCTTGTCGCCATAAAATTCGGATCGGTCCTTGTTCTCGCGTTCCTCTTGGCGTTTCTGGCCGGTTTCGCGGGGAAACTCTTCGGTCAAGAGCGTGACGCGGCGCGGTTGCGGTCACCAGGCGATCAAGGTCCGGATATCGTCTCCCCGAAAGAAACTTCGATCCTCTCGAGGCTTAAAAAAGATCTCCTTTACGGAGCCATCACCGTATTGATCCTGGGGACGGCGGTAGGGATCTACATGTTAGGAGCTCTGGAGGCTTTGACCTCGGGCTCCATGGCAGGCATTCTTATTGCGGGAGCCGTGGGGGCCGTGATCGCGGAATGTTTGAAGCACCAATTCACCGGAAAACATCTGACGACGGCCGAGGTTTTCCAGAATGTTTTAGTGACGGGGCTTCTCGCGGCGTCCTCGAGCCGCTTGGAACTCTTGCAGGCCCCCACGATGTGGAGCAATCTCCTCATGCTCAATAAGCTCACGGCGACGGTCGCCTTCCTGATCTATCAGATCTTCAATGCCCATGCATTCGCTACTTCCGGAAAAAATGTGAAACCTGTCCCCGGGGCTTTGATCATCGGGACGCCGTACCTGGTGGGCTGGCTGCTCTTGTTGGAGAACGTGACCCTCTTGCAGGGCATGACCTACAGCGCGACCTTGGGACTTTTGGCCGCGTGGCCCGCGCTTCTCGAGGGGATCGGACGGCTTCTGGTCGTGTTCGTCTTTAACGAGCTTCTTGCCGCCGGGATCGGGTACGTCACGAAAGGGAAATTGCTCCGGACGGTCAAGGCGCATGGATTCCTTCTGCTGGTTTCTTTAGGGGTCGTGGCCGCGCCTTCCATTGCGGACTTGGGGTCGCTCGCTTGGGTGGCCGGATTGCCGGAGGCATTGAGGGCGCTTGTTTCTATCCTGGCGACCGTGCTTTCCTTCGGCGGGTTGTGGGGAGAAATTTATCTCATCACGGGGATATTGCTCGATGGCGGAAAACGTATCGCACCTTCGGCGGACAACATTTTCAAGAATGTCACGACCGGTATGAAAAAAGGCATGGCCTACAGCGGTATCCTGATGGCGATCCTCTACACGCTTTCCATGATCTTTGCGGCACCCGAGGGGCTGAAGTTCATGGCCTCCTTTCCTTACGCGATCGGTATTCTGGTCGGGGCCTTGGTGTTCCCGTTCGTGAAAACCATTATTGAAACCTTCGACGGCAGCATCCCTTTCTTTGAGCGGGTGCGTTATAGCTATCGCAGCAAAACGCTTTATGCGCGTGGCGCTGTGGTCGGATTCGGACTCGCCTACATGCTCGCTCAGGGGTACATCGCAAAAGCGATGTCGGAGAGGGTTCTCTTCGGTCTTATGATCGGTCTTTTGGCCTCGGGCGGTATGAGTCTTCTGAGGGATGTGTATTACGCCTCACGAGGCTGCGGGAAGGTCCAGTCCTGGCGGCTTTACCTGATCGATTCTCTGCTCGGTATTTTTCTTGGAAGCGCCGTCGCTTTTTATCTGGATACGCAGCAGGTCGCGGTCATTCTCTATAAATTCAAGCTTTATGTCACTGCGCATTTTTCCGCGGCGCAATATTCTTCGTATCCCGCCTTCAACTCCGCGGGAGAAATGTCTTACACGACCTATCCTTATTTGAACTCCGTGGGACATTATGTCCAGCCGGTCTTGATCAGCAAATGGGGGCAGATGGACCTGGGGTATACCCCGGGCGGCGTGAAACTCCTTTTCACCGAGTCGCTGGACGGCGTGATCAAATGGTCCGTGGCCACGTGGCTCTTCGCCGTGAACAAAGTGTTCATGCAGGCGTTCTTTGATAAAGACAAAACGCCGATCAAATTCTTCTTCTCGAAAGCGGGCCTGGCCCAGCTGAGCGAACTGATGATCTATGTGTTACGGTGGGGTCTCTGGATGTCGCCCATTATCTACACGTTCCTCCGCATGATGCCGAACCCAACCTGGTACAACCAGGACGGCGCGATCCGGACGCTCTTTGCGATCTACAACAACATCACAATGACGGCTCCCGCGTTCGTGGCATGGAGTATGAAGATGTTCGTTTGGATCCTGGCGTTCGATTTCTTCCGGATCCTGATCTGGATGGACCACATGGGACTGCGCGTCGCGACGCTCGTGAACTTGAGCTTTCTCGGTATGGACAAGCTGGACGAGAAAGTCTCGAAATTCATCGGCAAGGCGGCGGCCCAGCGGTATATCCCGGAAGGCGTCAAACGGTTCGCGACATGGGCCCCGCTCTTGATCCCTTTCTATATCCCGCGCGGTGAGCAGTGGGATGAAGTATGGAGCTCGGCGGAGAAGATCCAAAATGCCGCGAGGGGGAAAGGGCTGATCCCGTTCTTGCAATCTCTCTCAATGCCGCAGATGCTCGTCCTCATAGTTCTGTGTATCCTGGTTTGTACGGGATTTTCATTCGTGATCCGTTTACTGCGCCGCCGGTCCCGCGCGCGCCGTATCCAAAATTACGAAGTGGCGAACCGCGAATACAAAGTGGTGGCCAAGGAGAATGGGGAGATCTACAGCGAACTTCTTAGCAAGGAATGCGATATCAGCCGCCGGTCCTATGACCAGATCGATCCTTGTGGACGGGTCCTCTTTCTTGTGGATACGGCGGCGGGTTCCGGCGGCAAGCCCCAGGCCTGGCCGGTCGCTGGAAATTTCCCGGCGGAGCAGTTCGAGGCGTCCCGGGTCGAGCGTTGTGAAGATGTTCTGAAAGTCACGAACACGAGCCACGGGGTGAGGACCACGATCGAGATCAGTCTTCCGGATATGGACAGTACGGCGGAGCTTTGGAAGATCACGATCGAGAACCTGACCGAGAGGTCGCGTCAGTTGAAGGTCGTTCCGTACCTCGAATGGGTCTTAAACGGCGGCTTGCATGACCGTTTCCACACGCAGTACGCGCGGTTGTATCCGGAAATGGAATACGTGGCCGGTGCGAATGCGATCCTGTCGTGGCAGAAGAGCACGAAATCCATGGGGCTTTTGGCCTCGGATGTCGCGCCGGAAGGTTTTCATTCCGGCCGTGTGGATTTCATCGGCCGCGGCCAAAGCCTTTGGGCGCCGCGCAGTCTTGAGACGCTCGACTTTTTGCCGGCCAAGGATACGGTGGCCTATCCGACGTTCGATCCGATCGGGAGTTTGATGGTGAACGCGCTTGTGGCGCCCAGGTCGATCGCGACGGTGCGCCTCATGATCGGCTACTCCAAGAACAAGAAGGTGGCGCTTGAGATGATCGCGAAGTATCTCACGCCGAACCCGTCGCCGAGCGCAGCGCTTCCGGAAAAGAAGCACCGCGCGCTTTTGATCGGCCACGGAGAGATCCCGCCGGGAACGCCGCAGCCCTATTACGAATTTCTGGATAACGGGAACAAGTTGAAGGTGCTGACACCTTACACGCCGCGTCCTTTTGATCACGCGATGTCGAACGCGCTCCATTCGACAATGGTGACGAACCGGGGGCTTCATACGTCTTGCAACGGCAACTCCCAGCAGAACCGTCTCACGCCGGATTGGCCGGATACGGTGACGAAAGAAACACCGACGGAAGCGATCTATCTTTATGACCCGGACCGTGACGAGTGGTATTCGCCGACGTATCAACCCTTGAATGACAATGACGCCAAGCACGAGTCGGAGTTCAGTGTGGACGGGACGGCGGTCTTCCGCATGAAGGACGGAAGTCTTTCATCGCAGCTGACCGTCTATGTGCCGCCCCAGGACCCGCTCGGTGTGTATTTGCTGACCCTGAAAAACGATGAGGACAAGCCGCGGCGCATGAGGATTGCGCCTTATTTTCAGATGGTGCTGTCCTTCCAGCCGGAGAGATCGGGGCCGCTCGAGGTGCGCCATGACAAAGCGTCCGATGCCTTGTATTTCGCGAATTGCCGCAATATCTTCCGCTCTGGATGGGCGTTCGCTTCCATGTCGATCCCGGCGGATTGCGTGGAGACCAAGCGCGGCCGGTTTTTCGGATCACACCGCGGCGTCAAGCGCCCGTTCATGGTAGAAAATGACGCGCCGGATGCGACACAACTGACCGATGACGGACAGATCGCCGGTTTTGTGGGCACCGTCGAGATCCCGGCCCGCGGCGAATGTACGGTTGCGATCGTGCTCGGCCAGGCCGAAGACCACAAAAAGGCGGTCGCATTGGTGCAAAAGTACAAGAACCTCGAGACCGTCCGCAAGGAACTGGACGGCACGCGCCAGTGGTGGCTCAGTCTTATGAGCACGGTCAAGGTCGAAACCAACCAGCCGGAGTTCGACCGGTACCAGAACTGGCTTAAGTATCAGGCCCTTGCCGAGCGCATTTGGGCGCGGCGCGGGTTCTATCAGACGAGCGGCGCTTTCGGTTTCCGCGACCAGCTCCAGGACACCGTGAACCTGATCTGGGTGGATCCGGCTTTGGCGCGCAAGCAGATCCTTTTGCACGCGTCCCAGCAATTCGTCGAAGGCGACGTGACCCACTGGTTCTTTACGCTGACCGACGGGCGCGCGGCGTTTTCCTGCCGCTCCCACGCTTCCGACAATCCGCTCTGGTTGGCCTGGGGCACGGCGGAATATGTCCGGGCGACGGGGGATCACACGATCCTGGACGAAATGGCCGCGTATCTTGTTTCCGAGTTCCCGTTCGCGCCCCTGCCGAAGAACAAAACAGGATGGGGGCATTTGTATCACCGGACGACGCGCGCGGATACGCTCTACAAACATTGCATGAAGTCGATCGATCTTGTGATCAAAAAGCGCACGGGCAAGAACGGCCTGCCGCTCATGGGGGTCGGCGACTGGAATGACGGATTGGATGAGATCGGAAGCGAGGGCCACGGCGAGAGCGTGTGGCTTGGCTTCTTCCTTTATTACATCCTGAAGGAGATGGTCGATATCATCGGTCTAAAAGAAGGCGACGCTAAAAAAGCGTATTACGTGCAAAAAATGGAGGCGCTGAAGGTGGCCCTCGAAAAAACATGGCGGGGCGACCGGTACCTGCGCGCCTTCCACGATGACGGGACCGAGATCGGCGTCAAGGGCAGCGGGGTGTGGGAGATCGACGCTCTGACCGCGGCCTGGTCGGTCATGTCCGGCATTAACTTCGAGCGCGGCCGGACGATCTTTGACACAGCCTTACAGGTCCTTGAGAAGGAGAACGCGATCCTTTTGGGTTGGCCGGCCTTGCGCGAAGACACAAAGCCTTATCTGGGGCGCAGCAGCAAATATCCGGAAGGTGTGCGCGAGAACGGCATGTATTGTCACGGTGTGCAGTGGCTCGTGAGAGCGGCGCGTCTCTTGGCTGAAGAGTTCGAAAAGCGCGGGGACCGGGCAAATGCGGAGAAATATCGCGAGACCGCGTACCGGTTGTGGCTCAAGGTCTCACCGATCGCGCATATGCATGAGATCGAGATCTACGGGGGCCAGCCGAACAAACAGTCTGCCGACATTTTGACCACCTTTGAACCGGGCCGGATGATCTGGCATGGATACACCGGAGCCGCGGGATGGATGTTGCGTCAGGCGATGGAGGGCGTGGTCGGAGCGTTGGTGGTCAAAAACCAGCTCGTGCTTCCGAATGACCTCGACAAGCCGCGCGGCGCGCTCAAAGTGGTCCGGGTGACCCGGGACGTGTCCAAGAGTCCGGTTAAGCCGGCGTTGGCGCATTAGAACTTGGGACCAGAATCGGGCATAATTTGATGCGCCTGCCCCACGGGGCTGGCGCAAACAACCTTTATAGAAAGAAAAATTGTAGAGGTTTGCGCCTGTAGCTCAGGTGGATAGAGCACCTGCCTTCTAATCTTTTTGGGGCAATTTCCGCCAATTTCTCTGCATTTCTATTTCTTACCGTATGTTGCTGTGTTTAAATGAGTTACAAAAATTTCCTCCGCTATCTATTACCGTCAATTTCCGTGAATTTTGGTGACCGATGGACACCATTTGGACACCTAAAAAAAGCGAGATTTTTTTCGCTTTAAAATTTTTTTTAAAAAATCTAAAAATTATAAATTTTTGTATTTTTTTTAAAAAAAATAATTACGGATTCAAATCAGGCTTTCGGGCAGGTGCTCTTCTATTGAGAAAAAACACGGAAAAAATATCTTTTAGGTAGGTG
>CAZPCF010000090.1:0-7362 GCA_964585045.1 uncultured bacterium | reverse complement strand
GCCGCGAATTCGAACGAGCCGGACCGCAAGCTCGCGACGCCAAAAACGCGGCGATACTGCTTGGAAAAAAGAGGGCTGCGTGATCATTTCCGGAGCGATATGAGAATGCGTGATGGCGCTGGAGCCGAGAAGCGCGGTGAGATAATTTTTCTGGTCTTCTCGTCTTATTTCCCCGATCGCAGGGGTGATCTGAACGTAGGAGCTTCCACTTTGAAGGATCTTTTCCTTGAACCCTTTCGTGTGGAAACCGCCGGTAATAAGGATCGCCTTGGATTGCTTTTGTTCGTTCATCCGAATGATCGTATTCCGCATCATCCAGTTTTCGCGCTCAATCGCTTTTCCATAAAAGCGCATTGCCGTCCCAAACAGATCGTTGATCTTGGATAGAGCCGAGGCGTTTTGCCCCAGGCCTTTCATTAATTTTTCAGGGTTAATGGTTCGCGCTTGGATCGTTCGAAATTCTTCACGGTCAAGCTCCAGACGAAAAAGCTTTTTGAGAAGCTGGTATTCGCGAAAAAAACCAACGAAGTGCCGCTCCTCATCGGTCAAAACGAGTTTTTCTATGGTTTGCTTGGTAAGACCCCCGATCTCCTTCTGGAGTTGATCGCCTTGAAGTTCGCTGAGGAGAATAAGCTGTTGAATGTGAAGCCTTAAATTAGGGTACGCCTCGAAGGAATAATCCTTAGGGAGTGCATCGAGCAGCTTTTCAAAAACAAATCGCGTTTTGTAGGCCGGAAGTTCTTTGTTTTCCCTGTCGCTCAGAAGGCTTCTGATTTTCTCAAAAAGATCCGGCGAAAGTTTTAAGGCCTTGATATTGTGAAGGAAGGCGTTTGTTTCTTTTTGCGTCTCTTCAGCGCTGATCCGGGAGCTGATGTCCTTAAGCCGGAAATAGCGAACCAGAATAGGCCATTCGCCCTGTTGATTTTTGTCCGTGAGATCGATGTCGAGCAGCCTTAACGCCTTCCCTTTAAGAGTTTCGAGCCAATCCTGAAGCGGGACCCTTTCTTCTTCAAAAAAAGAAAAGCGGGTAAGAAATTCACGGAGGTCTTTGTTTAAATGAAGCCTTGCTTGTTTTTGCCATTCGAGATAGAGAGCCACCAAAAAATCATTCTGGAGTTTCCGTCCTTTAAATACTTTTTTGAACGCTTCACGGTCCTCGGCATAAACCTCGGCCTTCTCAACGCCCCAGCCTCCGCTGCCCGTGGACGCATCCATCAAAAACACTTCTGCGCCAGTGAGTTCGCCGGATTGCATGAGCTTTTCGTTGATGCTTTTCTGAAGTTCGGAGTCTTCCGGAAAAAACTTAAAAAGTTCCGGCTTGAGCTTATTGCCAGCACCTTCGACGAGGATAAGTTTGATGCCGTAACTTTTGCTAAGATGCTGGAGAATATTCTGAATGTTCTTTTGCGCGTCATAATTCGCATGGGCTTCTTGGATATGGATGAGAACGTGGGATGACTGCGGCACGGCAACAAGGTCCGTCACGCGTCCCCATTCCGCAGGGATTTCGACAAGTTTCGCAGGATTTAGTAATTCGACATTTTGACCGTAGGCGATGGGAGCGGGCGTGAGCGTGTTGGTCACGAAGAAAGTGACTACAACAAAGCTCGCTAAAAATCGCTGTAACTGCTTGAGACAGTTCATGAAATGAACGTTTGTCCTTTCAGAATTTTAACCGGTCCCAATACCTATCAGTCGGAACGAAGCGGAGATTGGGGCCGTCAAAACTACCCTCTAGAAAAGCAATGAAAGTTTTGGCGGAAGATTTAAATGAAAGATAACACATGTTCTTTAAATTTCAAGGTCTTGAAAAAGGATTTATCAAGATATGTTTAATATCTTTTAAAGAAGGCTCCTGTTTGCATGGATTGCTATAGATCACTATCGGGTAAGCGTTTTCGGGCTTGAAAGAAAATCTATCGCAAGCTATTGATTTTAAACAGGTTCTGAGCTATATATATAGGAGTGATTCTTCTCCAACCTCACTGGAGGAATTGGAACCTATGCCGATAAAAAAGCTCTTTGGAGCTCTTATTTTCATGGTCATTACTCTCGCTGCCGCTCCGCTTTTATTGAGGTCCGAAATGCCTGGGGCTGGCACCGATGCTTCCCTTGCCCTATTAAATCTCGCAGTCCCCGAAGAGATCGGTAAAGTTCAGGAGCGCTTCACCGGCGGCCCTACAACCCAGGCGGATGGCCACCCCCGAACAATCATTCAGATCCAGGATGTTCATGCTCACGCCACGGCCCAACAGAACATTGCGGCCATCCTGGAGCGCCTTCGTGCGGTCTTTGGCATCGAGAAGGTCGCTCTTGAAGGCGCTTGGGCTTCCACTTCCCTTCCCAAAAGCCACGCTATCCCGACCTCGCGTGAAAAACAACTTCTCGCCGAAACCCTGCTCGATGACGACAGGCTCTCAGGGCCGGTCTATGCCGCGATCATGTCCCCGAAACCGATCTCGCTTATTGGGGTCGAAGACGAAGCGGCCTATGAAAAGAACCGAGCTCTTTTTCTGGCTCATCTTGAGAAAGTAAAAGAGATCGATGAAAAACTCCAAACTTATAGCAGCTCACTGCAAGAGGCGCAAAGGTCGACCTGGGGATCGGAGCTCTTAACCTTTGGAAGCGCGTTTGGAAAATTCCGCGATACTCCGGATCTTGGGAAATTTTTCCCGGTCCTTTTAGAAGTCGCTGAAACCCAAGGCGTGGATACTTCCGACCTTGTTCAGATCGGCCTGGTGCGGGACATCATGGCTCTGGAGAAACTTTTTCAGAAAGAACGTCTGGAGCAGGAGGTGAAGCATCTGATGCGGGAATACAAGAACACGCCTTGGACGCTTGAAGAGTTGATCCGCGGAGGCAAGATCCCGGCCGAAAAGCTTGGTTTTTATCCTGAGATAAAAAAAATGATTCGTCTTTTCCGCTTGCGTGATCAAATTTCTCTGCGTGATCTAACGACTCAGATCGAAACTTTGACCAGCCGCATCCTCGGGAAACTTGTCCGAACTCCGGAAGAAAACGCCCTGTGGGATAAAACTGAGCGCCTCTATCTCGCACGGCGTTTTCTTTTGCTGCAGGCATCGCCCGAAGACGTAAAAGCCTATGGAAACGAAAAGTTTCTCCTTGAGTCTGAGCTCGCCGGCGCCGGTCTATCGGAAGCGCTTTCTTTATCGCTCGACTTCTATGAGATGGTTAAAAAACGCGATGAGATCTTTTTTAACAGGATCGTGAACGACCCTGCTTTGGCCGGCGATGTCGCGATCGTAACGGGTGGCTTCCACACGGACGGCCTCTCCCAACGCTTCCGCGATGCGGGTATTTCCTATATCACGATCACTCCAGAGCTTGGCGGCGCTTCCATGAATGAAAAGCTTTATATTGCAAGGATGAAGGAAAGCTGGGAAGCGGGCAACGGGAAACGGGGAACGCAACCGCTCACCGCTCCCCGTTCGACGTTCCCCACGTCGGCAGACGGCCAGACGCTTTCCGAACTCCGAAACGCCATTGCGTGGATCGATGACAGCTTTCCTGAAAGTTATGAAACGTTGCTACAAACCCGTGATGTTCGAGAAGCCAAAAAGATCTTTCTGGGCAGTACGGTCACCGTATCAAAATCCGACAAGATCACTCACCTCTCCAGGCAAGGAAGGATCGTTCCGGCAGCTAAAGGCGGCGTTGTGGTCAATGATCCGGTATTGCGTGTCAGCGAATTTATGGCAACGTCCCGTTCGGAACAACTGGAAGCTGTGCGCGGCTGGCTGGCCCAGGGACCGGAACAGCGAGAGAAAGCGATGCTGGTCTCTTCGGTCAGCATCCTTGCTAGAATCCTTTTGGAAGAAAAAGCTGTAAACCTTTTGGAAGAAGCCGTAAATAGCGGCGATATCGTAGCGTTGGCTCAAGACGTCCCATCCGCTGTATTGCCAGAGGTTCTTCCTTCTCTCCGTGGGATCGACCGGTTTGAGGCGACAGACATCGCAACGCTGATCGAAAAAACACCGCGTTTTCAGCGGCTCGCGAAGAAACGTCCTTTTGCGATCATGGAGAACGGTCGTCCGGGCGGGGCTTATGTCGTATTACCGGAAAAACCTGTATCGCTTGCCCTGTTCAGGATCATTACTCTGAGTCCCAGCCTCTACCAGGCAGCTAAAGATCCCGCCTTCCTAGCTCTCCTCGAGAACCTCGTGACGGATATTCTCTCGCAGGAGCTCCAGAAAAAAGCTGCTTAGCACTTCGGGAAACGGCCAGCGGGGAACGAAAAATCTTTTGAGCTTGCGTTCCACGTTGGCCGTTCCACGAAGCAGAAAAGGGGACAGGCAGTCACTTAATGCCCGTCCCCTTTTCTGCTAAATCCTTCCAATTCGCGAGGGTGTTCTCGAAGCTTTGATCGAGGATATTCCGGACCTTCGCTTCCCCGAGGAGCATCCCCGCGATCCCAAGGTCCCAAAGGAACTCAACCGTGATCTCAACGCCTTCCGGTTTTGGGCTGAAGACAAGCGTTCGCGTCATCGAGCCGTTCATGGGAAGCTTGCTTTGAATGACCGCCTTTTTCATCGGCTCCCAAACGGTCATTTCGTGCTCGACTTCAATGTGCTGACGATCCAGGACGCAGGATTCCCGCCACCGCGCGCCCTTTCCTTCACGAATGGCTCCGGTCCGCTCGCTTTCCTTGACCCCGTCCACCCATTCGGGCGTGCGGGCCACGTCGGCGAGAATGGTCCAGATCGTTTCAAGAGAAGCGCTGATCAATATAGACTGGGTGAGTGAGTTCATTTTAATTCCTCGCGCAAAGCTCAACGTACAACGCTCAACGAATTTGTTTCGAGTTTTTACGTTGCGCGTTGTGCGTTGCCCGTTGCGCTATTTCAGTTGTATCTCCACCGGACAATGGTCAGACCCTACTACATCGCGTAAGATCGTGGCGCTCTTCACGTGCGGCACTAGATCTTGGGTCACAAAATGATAATCGATCCGCCAGCCGACGTTCCGATCACGAGCGCCTGACTTCATATCCCACCAACTGTAATGCCCGGGTTCCTTATGGAACTCCCGGAAAATATCCACCTGCCCGTCGGCGACCCATTTATCAAGCCACGCCCGTTCGATGGGCAAGAACCCCGAGACATCTTCGTTCTCTTTGGGCCGCGCAAGATCGATCTCCTTGTGTGCTGTGTTGTAATCGCCCGAAATAATGGCTTTTTTACCTTGGGCCTTGAGTGCTTTTGTGAATTTCAAGGTCTCCGCATAAAAATCCATTTTGTACTTGAGGCGCTCCGGACCCATTTTCCCATTTGGAAAGTAGATGTTAAGAAAAACAAAGCCCGGATATTCAGCAATGAGGATCCGCCCTTCCTCGTCAAATTTCTTGATGCCGAACCCGCGTTTCACGCTCAGCGGCTTTTCTTTCGTAAAGATCGCAACGCCGCTATAGCCTTTTTTGACCGTGGCCCACGCCCAGTGGGTCTCGTAACCAGCGGGATGCATCAAAAAAGCATCGAGCTGGTCCGGATGCGCCTTAGTCTCCTGAATCCCCAAAATATCCGGCTTCTCTCTCTCGAGCCACTCGAGAAAACCTTTTTTTTGAATAGCTCGGATCCCGTTAACATTCCATGACAAAATCTTCACGCTTTATAACCTCTAGTTGAACGAACTGAAAAACTTCCAGATCTCTTCGGCAGCATCTATATCACGAATTGTTTTTCCGATGCGCTTTTCCTTAAGGTACTGCCAGCCGCCGGGCCAAGTGTGACCGCCGCCATGAATCTTGTAAAAGACGATGGGGGCGCCGCTTGAGCATTGGTCATAGGCATATTCCATGACGCGCGTCTCGTCCCCCGGATCTTTGTCCGTGAACTCTTGAACTCTAGGAACATCTTTGCATCCATTTTTTTTAAGCCAGATCTCGATTGTTTCGTCAGCTGAGAGAACCTTCCCCCGTTGTGCGCCGAACGCCTTGATATTCCCTCCATGAAAAGGAACGATCGGATCGTTAATACCGCTTATCAAAAGAAGGCCGACGGCGGGGTCTTTTGCCTCCCTGCAAAGCGAAACGATATCGACCGGAATATTCGCAGCCACAGGTGCAATCGCGCGGATCTTCTCGGGCATTTCACATGCCAGCCGAAAAGACATGAGACCTCCGTTCGAAATACCCGTTGAAAAAACACGTTTCGGATCAATGGGGAATTTTTTCTCAAGTTCGTCGATCAAGGCCCCAAGAAATCCAGCGTCGTTGATCTGGTGTCTCCTGGCATACCCCTTACTGTCCCGGGCGCCTTCATTCCAGCTTTTCCCAAGACCTTGGGGATAAACCACAAAAAAACCGTTTTGTTCCGCCAATTGGTTGAACCTCTGCTGGGTCAAACGAAGCATCCCTTGGGCCGTCCCTCCTCCTCCATGTAGCACGATTACCAAGGGTCGGGACTGCAGCGACTCATATCCCGGAGGTACGTGAACGAAATAATCACGGGTGATTCCATCGTAAGTCATTTGGAACACAAGCTCTTTGTCAGAAAGCTTCGCTTTTGACGCCATGCCCGTTATTAAAAAAAAGATCGCTCCCAGCAACAGGATGTTTTTCATTCTTTCGAGATCTTTCTGCTGGTTGAGCCGGACGGGATATTTATTTCGATAAAATTTCTTGCGCGCGTTCGGGCTGGTCGGTGCGGATCACAAGGCAGCCACATTCCTGATTCGGCGTGGCGGTGCAATAGGCGTAGGCGATATTAATGTCTGCTTCGGCGAGACTCTGCGCGATACGCGACAACGCCCCAGCCTTGTTGTCGATCTCGATGACCACAACATCCTGCTCCATCACGTAAAGCTCTTCCTGCTCGAGAAGAAGGGTCGCTTTGGTGGGATGATCGACAATGAAACGGACAACGGCATTATCCACAGTATCATGAACAGCCATGGCAAGAATATTGATGCCGGCCTCGGAAAGGATCGAACAGGTACGCGCCATGATCCCCGGACGATTGGGGAGGAATACGGAAAGTTGCTTTTGGATCGGCATAACCCGGCGCCTCGTCGTTAGTACATGGTGCTTAGCAAAAGCCTTAAACCGGTTTTAGTCTATCAATTTCCTTTAGCGTTTTCGACTGTTTTTTCTTTTTCCATATACCATGCACCAAGCGCTTGCGGCGGCCAAAAAAGTAAAAGGCCCAAACCTGATAAACAGGCTCGGGCCCTTTAAAAATAAATCCCGGCAGTTTGCCCTGATCCCTATTAATTTTTTGGAAATCAGGACTAGCTGCTTTGAGGCTATAAATTAAAAGGCCCAAACCTGATAAACAGGCTCGGGCCCTTTAAAAATAAATCCCGGCAGTTTGCTACTCTCCCAACGAATTGCTCCGTTAGTACCAT
>CAZPCF010000089.1:0-7418 GCA_964585045.1 uncultured bacterium | reverse complement strand
AGAATGGCAACGAGCAGCCCCAATCCGCCCCCGATCAGAATACCTGTCCCAACATTGATATGGCCCAAAAAATCCTCCTCTCCACGAGTCGTGATTCTAACACACGCCGCATACCGCGCAGAAGTGATCCCCTTCGGCCAGGCTGCAGACTGCAAGTATCAAAGCGTCAGAGTGTCAAAGTCAAAACTATGACACTTTGATGCTATGACCCTCTGACACTGCTTTGCCTTCTGTCCTCTGTCCTCTGTCTTCTGTCCTCTATTTTATCTTCTCAAGTTCCCGGCGCGCGAACGTCATATCGGGCTTGAGCTTGAGCGCTTTTTTCAAATGCGTTGCTTCGCTTTTTTTGTCCCCTGCGTCCCGGTAGGCCATCGCAAGATTAAAATGCGCGTCCGCGAAATAGGGATCGATCTCCAGCGCGGTCATAAAAGACTGGATCGCCTTATACGGCTCGTTGTGGCTCCAGTACAACACCCCCAAAGCGTTGTGCCCGCCGGCATCGTCGGGGTTCAGACTCAGCATTCTCTGCAAAACCGCCTCGTCATATTTGAATTGGATCTCCGTTGAATTTTTATCAAGCGCCAGCGCTTCCTCGAGATGCCGGACATTTTTTCCGAGATCAAAGATCTCCTTATAGCTTTGGGCGAGCTCGAGCAAGAGCTCCGCGGTCACGGGGCCTTTCTTGCGCCTGAGCTCAAGCGCGTTGATCTTCAGGTACTTGTTGATATACGGAATGTTCGGATTGATCGCGAGTGCTTTTTTATAATATTCTTCTGCCGACTCAAAGTCCCCCGCATCGGCATAATAGGTCCCCAGATCCGAGTAGACCATTTCTTTGAGATCGCTCCTCCCGGTAGTTAAGAATGCCCCGTTCGCGTAAATAATAGCTTTCAGATATCTTCCCCTGAGCCAATCGATGTGCCCCATCGAGCCGTAGTAGCCGCCCAGGATCTCCCGGGACAGGTCCGCTTCAGGGACTTGCGGCATTTTGGTTTTTAGATACTCGAGATTTTTTTTGAAGACCGGGCTCTCCGCGATGGGGGGCGGAAAAACATACTCGGGGGCGTGCCCGAGCTCCAGGATCTCTCTGACAGAGCGCATGAATTCCCTCATCGAGCCCTTATCCCAGTAGTCGATGCCCATCGCGACAGCCTCGAGCGCCCGGTAAGCGGAAATAGCCTCAAGGGACGCCGCGTTGATCGGGGGCAGGTTAAACTCCCCGGCGCCGGCGATGATCGTCTTGTATTCTTCGAGCGCTTTATCGGGCTCGCCTGTCAGCTGATAGGCCCCGGCGAGAGCCGAACGGGCCAGTTCATTTTTAGGGTCTTTTTTGACCGCCTCCCTGAACTTTTCCAGGGCGGCCTCATTTTTTTCTTCTATCAAAAGCGTCTTGCCCTTGAAGAGGTCTTCCGTGGCGGGAGTCAACCGCGCGCGCGCGTTCGCGATAAGGTTCCCGAACGTCCCGGGGATCCCCAAAGCGTATGCGGCATCCCTGTCAAACGGGTTGGCCTTAAGCGCTGCCCTGAATTCCAGATCCCCGAGAGCGGAAAAACCGTTGATCTCCTTATAGATCTGGCCGAAGACAGTATGCGTCGTGGCCTTGTAATATTTTTTGATCATGTTGCCGGCCGCTTCCGGGACTTCACTTTTAAAAAGATCCGGAGGAGCGCTTCGCTCCCTCATGAGGTCCATGAGGTTATCTCGATGGAACATTTTGACCTCCCGCGTCGTCGGCTCGGTCAGTTTCCTCAACAACGGCTCGCCCTCTCCCCGCCGGGGAGCTTCCTTGTCAGGCTGTGTGTAGGCAGCAAGCCCTTCTTCCGAAAAAACAAGCATGTCCAGGAGATCAAAAATATTATTCACATTGATGCCCGATAGTTCCCGGAGCATGCCCTCCTCTTGGGCCATCCGCGCTCCCGCCTCTTTTAATCGCGGCATTGCCAGGTCAAGTTTTTCCTTCCGGCATAAAACAAGAATCCGCGACGGCAAGGTCGGGTGGGGCATCCAGACGGTCATCTGACCGAAAAGCGCCCGGTATGCCGCCAGGGTCTTTTTAAGCCAAACGTTATCTCCCCGGTTAAGAGGTAAAGCGGCGACCAGGAAGCCGCCTGCTGCGAGATGATCCCTGAGAAGATCAGCGTTTTTTTTCAGCGGAAAATCATCGTGATTGATCACGATGAGATCAAACTTCCCGGCAGAAGAAGCGCGGTATTTTTTAAGGCTCTGGCGGATCATCTTCATACGGCTATTTTTTGTTTTAAAAAACCTGTCCGTCTCAAGGCAAGTGATCCTCTCGATCGCCGGGATCCCACCCGCCGTCTGAAGGGCCACCCCGCCTTTCGCACCTACGAAAAGCGCGTTTTTTACACGCGCTCCAAAAATAAAAGGAAGATAAACCTTCAGGCGCTCGGCGGCGATGGAGGAAAGGCGGTTATCCATGACCACACGGCCGTCTTTTTTTAGAAACCGCTCGGGAGGTTTTTCGACGATCTCATATCGGTGCGCCGGAAGAAAGCTGACAATCAAAAACCCCGAAAGGAGGACCCCTGAGAAAAACGGAATTATTTTATTTTTCCTGTCCGGAAAAAGCCTGCGCCCAAGCAGGAGCGCGGGACACGCGGTGAGAACGGTCAAAAGCAGGCCATCCGACCAAAAATTCCTCGCGTATTCCGGCAGGATGAGAAAATACCGCCAACCGTATAAACTCCTCTCTAAAAATTCTTTAACGGCGTCCATCTTGACGACCGCCGCCAGGGACAACGCGATCACGACCCCGCCGGCGATCCTGGAAGTGATGAGAGAGCCTAACAAAACTATCGTCATCCTGAGCAACCCTAAAAGACTGCTTCGCTGAGCGAAGGATCTCGTTTTTAGAGATTGCTTCGCCCCTTCGGGGCTCGCAATGACACTCGGAAGGGCCTTTGGTCGCTTAAAAAATCTGAGGCACGCCCCTAGCAGAAAGAAGAAAATGAAAGATCCGGCGATAAAAAGGCGAGGATACCTCAAATGAAGCAGGTGCGGCGTCATCCAGAGCTCTGCCGCATATAAAATGAACGCCGCTACAACCCCGATGAAAAATCCTTTTATTTCTTCAAACCCTTTGATCTTCACTGTCTTTTAGTCCTCTGCCCTTTAAAATTGCTAAACCGCCAAATGCTTTCTATCCTATGGGTAAGTTCGCGTAGATCGAGGTCATAGTGTCAAAGGACCATAGTATCAAAGCGTCAAAGTTTTTACTCTGATGCTATGACACTTTGATGCTATAACGCTCTGGTACTTTGAGGCTAATGACCCTCCGGAGCTGCTCTGTCCTCCGTCTTCTAGTTGATATACCCCAGGCTCTTCAGCGTTTCGAGTGTCTTTTCATCCATGGGTTTGGATTCATCAAGCGCGGACTTCTCTTCGCCGCGCATCCAGCTCTTCAAGTCTTTCGAAAGCTCTTCTGCCGTGTCCCTGTTTTCGTAAATAAGGTTTATCTTCTCTTCCGGGTCATCCTTCATGCCGTAGAGCTCGTCCACCCGGTTTGAATTTTCTTGCGAAAGAATGAATTTCCACCGGGGGGTCCTAAGACACCTTAAAATTTCTTTTCCGCTCTTCACCTTCTCATGGATCTTTTCGGCGTCGGCCAGGTTATCCTTCAGGATGAGGCCTCCCCAGCGCATATTCTGCGTCTCGCTGAAGGCTTTCTCCCGATAGGCCGCCGGCCTTTTCCTGCTCTCGATAAGCGGAATAAGGGTTTTTCCCTCCACCTCCTCCGGAGCCCTGAGACCCGCGAGCTCCAGAGCCGTGGGGAGGATATCGATGCTTTCGACCTGAGCCTCAACGCGTTTGTTAGAAGGCAGCGCGCTCTTGTTGACCATGATGAGCGGCACCATGATGGACGGGTCATAAAGCTGAAGGCTGTGCCCGAAGTAATTTTCATGTTCTCCGAGCGCCTCCCCGTGGTCCGCCGTTATGATGATGAGCGTATTTTTGTAGACTCCCGTATCTTTTAAGTGATCCAGAAGAACGCCTATCGACCGGTCCACATAGGAGATCTCGCCTGAATACAAAGCATCGATGTGTTCGTGATCTCTCGGGCTCAGTTTGATCTCCCCTTTATTCAGCTGATCCAGAAATTGCGTGGAGCCCGTGGCCTGCCCCGCATAGGAGGGGTCGTACATCACGTTATAAGGATAGGGCGGGCTGTAATCGGAATGCGCGTCGTAGTAATGGATCCAGACAAAAAATTTGTCTTTCCCGTTCTTATCAAGCCAGGCGATGGCTTTTTGAGTCGCTGCTTCGGCCGGCTGCTCGACCTGCTTGGGCCAGTCGAATGCGTCAAACCCACGGCCTAAGCCGGAGACGTCATCCCCTAGAAAATCCACGCTGACAAACCCCGCGGTTTTGTATTGACTGATCTTCAGGATCTTCGCGAGCGTCAAAACCCGATCCCGGAGCGGATAGCCGTTGATCCTCACGCCGTGAGTCTGCGGGTAAAGCCCCGTCAGGATAGAAGCATGGGAAGGTCCGGTAAGCGGCGCCTGGCAGACAACGTTCTTGAAAAGAACACCCTCTTGCGCCAGGCGGTCAATCGCCGGTGTCTTGATCTGGCGGTTCCCATAACAGCCTAAATGATCCGCCCTCAGCGTATCGATCGTGACAAGCAGGATATTAAGCGGTTCGTCCGTTTTGACACTTTTGGGAACGCCATGCCAGACCGCGAAAAAAGCGCCGGCCACCAGCGCCGCCAAGATCAGGATCCCGTATCGCTTCTCTATTTTCAATTTTGCCTCCCGCCCGGGCTCTGAAGCCCCAGGCTCTTTGTGAGATTATAGCTGTTCGCCCATTTGAAATGCGCCAAATAGGACTGAATGCAGGACCTCCTATTGTCATTCCGACGGGCGCCGGAATCCAGTATTTTAAGGCCTGGATGCTGGATCAAGTCCGGCATGACAGTTGCCTTTCGTTCATCCGTCCTCTGTTTCCCGCTGTCATTGCGAGCCCTGTTTTTTGGGGCGTGGCAATCCCGCTTTAAAAACGAGATTGCTTCCCTCGCGTCTTGCTGTCGCAAGACAGCAGCGTGGTCGCAATGACTCTCTGCAAGCCTGGCGGGGTTAGCAATGACGGCGCTTTCGTCGTTGCGAGCGAAGCGGCGAAGGCGGGATTTGAGATTATTGATAACCCTGCGCCTAACGAGGATATAGTCGCGCCTTATGATATAGCCGAGGAAATCCATGCCGTTGGAGATGGGGAGGAGCTTCCTTCTTTTTGGGTGAAGCCGTAATACGAGCTTTTCGGCTAAAAACGTTTCGATCTCCCGACGCCACATCCTAAGCGTCTCTTCATCCTCGCTTAAAAGAACGAAGTCATCCACGTAACGAATGTAGTATTTCGCTTTTAAGACGTGCTTCACGAATTGATCGAGTTCGTTCAAGTAAACATTCGCGAAAAATTGACTGGTTAAATTTCCGATAGGAAGCCCCTGCTTATTATCTTTCCCAAAGATGCTTTTGTGCGGCGGAATATTTTTTAAAATTCCTTCTTTGTCTCTTGAGATGAACGAGCGGGTGCAGTCCCAGAATAGGATCTTTTCCGTCAGCCAAAGAGCTTCTTTATCCGGGATCTTTTTCCGGAGCGCCTTAAACAAAATGCCTTTGTCAATGGAAGTAAAAAAATCCTTTATATCAAGCTGGAGATAATACGCCCTCGCGCGGCCGTTCCGGGAGACCTTTTGTAAAAAACTCTGAAGCCTCATGACGGCGGCGTGGGTACCCTTACCTTTCCGGCAGGCATAGGAATCATGGATGAAGATCGGCTCCCAGATCCTCTCCAGATGATCCACCAGGATGTGATGGACGACCCGATCCCTGAAATCAGCGGCAAATATCTCGCGAAGTTTCGGCTTCGTTGCCGCAAAAAGAATGGAACGCGAAGGCAGGTACGTTTTTGTTTTAAGCTCCCGCTCCAACCTTAAGATATTCTCCTCGGCTTGGATCTCGAATTTAAGCGCGTTGATCGTGTTGCGCTTATTGCGCCTGCAGGCGAGATAACACCGGTAGATATTGGCGAAGGAGAATAGATCCGGCAGTTTAGTCATTGAGAGAAAGGCGAAGGGTGGCGGCACTGGCCGCCGCGCACGGCACGCACGTAGTTCGTGTTCGTCTTATTGTTGTTGTTGACGTTGCCATTGTTGAAATTCACGTTCCACGCGTTGCCCGTGTTGTTGGCGTTGGTAGTGCTGGACCAATAGTTGTTGGACTTGGCCCAGCGTTTTTGTTCATTCACTTTATCGTCACTGCCTCTGTCTGACCTGGGTCATTGCGAGGAGCTCTTTTTATTGTCATCCTGAGGGCCAGATGCTTTCTTGCGAAAGCAAGAATCAGGCGCGAAGGATCTTTTTTTGGGATCCTTCGCAACGGTGCTTCGCTCAGGATGACGAACTATAGGGCTACGAAGCGATGACAAAAAGAGAGACAAAAACAGCGAACCACCGGGTCCCGAAGCCCGTTTAAAGGATACGGAACCCTGCTTTCTCATGCCATGCTTTAGCAGAGTATCAGAGTGTCAGAGTATCAAAGCGTCAGAGCAAAAACTTTGATGCTTTGACGCTGTGACCCTGCTTTGTCTTCTGACTCCTGCCTTCCGCTCTCTGCCTCCTCATGGCGGAATGAACGCCCAGTGACATTCGCTACGCTCCCTCGACCCCTTTATGTAAGTGTCGTGGGATTCTGGCTTCGATGCCACCCTTCGCACTGTCTCGCCACATCGATGGCTAATCGAGCGGCAAACTCATAGCTTTTCAAAGAACGGAATACTTTGATCTCTTTACAGATCCTGATCAGGATCTTGAGTTCTTCGATGCTCTCCAGGGCCTCTTCGAGAGTCGTTTTTCTGACGCTTTTTAAATTGGCCCGGGCGACGAGGACGACAATACGCCTCGACAGATTCCTGAGATCTGTTCCAACAGTATATTTATGATACCTCGAAAACCCCACAACAACGGTCTCGATGTAAACCGCCAGATCGAGAGCTTTTTTGTATATGGGTAAGTTCTCGTAGAGAGAAGACATAGTGTCAAAGGTTCATAGCATCAAAGTTTTTACTCTGACACTCTGACTCTTTGCCGCTCGCTTTCTTCCGCTTCCATCCTCTGTCTGCTGGAAAACCGCGCGACCCTGCTTCGCAGGGTAAGCGAACGAAAAAACAAAAAACAAATTGTCAAATTGTCTAATCACTGGCCGCCGCGCACGGCACGCACGTAGTTCGTGTTCGTCTTATTGTTGTTGTTGACGTCGCCATTGCTGAAACTCACGAACCGCGCGTTGCCCGAGTAGAAGGCGAAGGTAGTGCTGGACGATGTCCAGCTTTCTTTGAGCATCGTTAAGCATGGCCAGAATGTGCGGTTAGCTTCTCGTTTGGTGGGTTGGGAACTGGAT
>CAZPCF010000088.1:0-7462 GCA_964585045.1 uncultured bacterium | reverse complement strand
GTGATGGTCCGGCCCCCAGAAATTAACGAGCATGTTGTAGCCGCGCTCATACTTGGAAAGATGGTACGCGATATCTGGCGCCAGGTACGTGTATTCGCCCGTGGATTTCTTGACCACCCGGTCCTTATCATCTCCAAGGTCCGTCGAGCGGAACCAGAGCGCGCCTTCGCTTTCGTAAAGATAACCTTTTTCTTTCAGGACCTCGAGCGCGTGCTCCACAGCTTTTTTGGCGTAAAGCGTCTTCTCACTGAAGTAATGATCAAAATGAACCCGCATCTTGGCAAGATCCTCTTCGATCGAGCCCATAAGATACTTCACCGCGTAGAGTCCGCAGTATTCGACCGCCTTTTCCTCGGCCTCCTTCAAGAGGGAGTCCTTCTTTTCCTTTTCGATGATGTCCCGGGCGATCTCGCGGACGTAATCGCCCTGATAACCCTCCTCCGGGAACGGCATCTCCATCCCTAAAAGTTCGTTGTAGCGTGCCCAGACGCTCCGGGCGAGCATCTGCATCTGCCGGCCGGCATCGTTCAAATAATATTCCGTGTGTACGGTGTGCCCCGTGAATTTGAGGATACGCGCAAGGCAATCTCCGACCGCGGCCTGGCGGCCGTGCGCGATCGTAAGAGGCCCCGTGGGATTGGCACTCACGAACTCCAGAATGACTTTCTTGCCTTTTCCAAATTCCGACCTGCCGTAATTTTCGTCCTGTTTGTGGATCTCCAGAAGCACGGCACCAAGGCCTGACTTGGTCAGATAAAAATTGAGGAACCCGCCGCCGGCCAGCTCCGTCTTTTCAACGGGAGAATCCTTGAGCGTCTTCTGCTCGAGCAAGCTCATAAGTTCGGCGGCGATCTCCGCGGGCTTTTGGCGCGTCACCTTGGCGAGCTTGAACGCGACATTGCACGAAAGGTCCCCGTGCTGGCTGTCTTTGGGAGGATGGAGGTCGTAGCTGAAATTGTCGGGAAGCGTTACGCCCTTCTGGCCGCAATATTCATCGACAACGTTATTAATGAGGATTTCGATCTTGGGTTTCATAGGATGCGTAAGGCGGAAGGCGTTACGCGTACGGCGTATTCTGATTTTCGCCGTACTCCGTACTCCTTACGCCGTACTCTTTAAATCTTTTTCGCTTCTCCCCACAGCCGCTCGAGGCCGTAGAATTCGCGGGTTTCATGGTAGAAAATGTGGGCGATCACGGAGCCGAAATCAAGAAGCACCCACTTCCCCTCCGCCAGGCCCTCGACATGAAAGGCCGGCATTTTGCGTTGCTTCATCTCGTCCAGAAGATGCATCGCAACGGACTTCACATGACGGTCGCTGTTCCCGTGACAGATCAGGAAATAATGCGCGATGCTGGAATGTTTGGAGATGTCGAGGAGCACCGGGTCCTCGGACTTTTTGTCTTCCGCAAGTGTTCGCAACAATTCGGCGATCTTTTTAGGCTGCAATTGGATTTTCCTCTCTGAAATTTCGTGAAGTATAGCACGGACACAAGGAACGGGGAACGAGAAACGTTCATTTTTGCAGCACAACGCTCAACGCGCAAAGCGCAACGTTTTCTTACGTTGAGCGTTGATCGTTGCGCGTTGCGCGAATACACACTCATGCTCCAACAGACGCTTCTTCCAGTGAACGCCGCGGGAATATTGTCCTAAACTTCCGTCTCCCTTAACGACCCGGTGACACGGGATCACGATCGGAAGACGGTTCTTTTTCATGGCATTCCCGACCGCTCGAGCCGCGCCGGGATATCCCGCCCGTTTAGCGAGCTCGCCATACGTCACGGTCTTGCCAGCCGGGACTTTCCCCAACGCAGCATAGACCTTGAGCTGGAGAGGAGTGTAGCCCGTGAGATCGAGCTTCCTACTACGAAGCCTATTAAGTAAAGGGGACAAGAACCCTCGTTGTTGAACTTTTCGAGACAAGGCGCCGAAAGAGGAACTGGTCTTCTTCGGAAACCGGACGGAATAAAGCCCCTTCGCGCCCATTGCAAGCGCAAAAGTCCCTGCTTTCGTTTTTATGGATATTCTTTTTAGATTTTGCATTGGCTAGGATCTATAGACTGTGGTCTGTCCTGACTATTATTTTCATTTAATATTGAAGGCAGTCAGGACTGCCCCGATTTCCACTACGCTTCAATTGAAAAGAATTGGGACTATGGTCTCGTTTTTCCGCCCAAACCTTTTATTTCTTTTTCATAATGGTGTTTGTACTGCACTGATTACCTTTGTTTCAAAATTGATGAGAATCAGTGCCGCTATGCGGAAAAACGATTCGTGATCGGCATACGGCGGCCAAACCATGCTTTTTCGGTCACGCGCAGGATGGGGGGCGTCTGGCGACGCTTGTATTCGTTGTGGTCGACCTTGCGGATCACATCGGCTACGACCGGCGCGGGAACTTGCTTTTTGAGTTTACGGATGATCTCGTCCCGGCTCAGGTTCTTTTCGATGTAATGGCGCAAAACTTCGTCCAGCATATCGTAGGACGGCAGAGAGTCCTGGTCCTTCTGGTTGGGACGGAGTTCCGCCGACGGCGCTTTGGTCAGGATGGGATCGGGGATCACTTTCTTGCTCGAATTCCTGTATCGCGCGAGACGGTAGACCTCGGTCTTGTAAACATCCCCGATCACGGCAAGCCCTCCCGCCATATCCCCGTAAAGCGTGCAATACCCCATCGCGAGCTCGGATTTGTTCCCCGTCGTCAGGACCAGCCGGCTTTCATCATTTGAAATGAACATAAGCTCCATACCCCGGAGCCGCGCCTGAAGATTTTCCATCGCCAAACTCGGGGCTCGTTGCCCGGAATTCGTCGCTCGCTTCATCCCCTCGTTTTTGCGGGTCCCTTTTAAAAAAAATTCGTACATTTTCCGAATGGGTCTTACTTCAAATTCGATCCCGAGGTTCTTGGCGAGTTGTTCCGAATCTTTCCAGCTCCCTTCGGATGAAAAAGGCCCGGGCATCGTCACACCTTTCACGGCCTCCTTCCCCAGGGCATCCACCGCGATCGCCGCAACGAGCGCGGAATCGATCCCGCCGCTCAAACCGATCACGGCCTTTTTGAAACCGTTCTTACGGAAATAATCCCGCACACCCATCACCAGCGCGTCATAAACCTCTTTAACCCCATTTGACACCGGGCGGCGAGACCGGGCGGCGAGACCGGGTGTCGAATTGGGGTCCCAATTGAAAAAGAAGAGCCCCTCTTCAAATGCGGGCGCGTTGAACAGAACACGTCCTTTTGCATCCACAAACGTGCTACGGCCGTCAAAAAGAAGATCATCCTGTCCCCCGACCTGGTTCAGATAAAGGATCGGGAAACCATAGCGGCGGACATGGCTCTTAAGAAGTTTCTCGCGGACCGCGGCAACGTCACGGTAATAAGGTGAAGCGGAAATATTAAGAACGAGATCGGCTTTCTTTTTTGCGAGCGCGGCAAGGGGCTTCACCTCATAATGTTCATCCCAGATATCCTCACAGATCGTCAGGCCGACTTTATGACCGCGAAAAGGAACGATCTTGGTCTCAGTCCCGGGACGAAAGAAGATCTTTTCTAAAAACACATCGTAGGTAGGAAGCAACTGTTTGTGATAAACCGTGAAGACCTTACCGCTTTCGAGCCAGGCCAAGGCATTGAAGGAGTAAGGCGTACGGTGGGACAACCCATCACACTGCGTAAGTGTGATTCCACACTTACGCAGTGTGATGGGTTGGTCAATAAAGCCGAGGACGACGGCGGTACGCTTCCCGCGGGTCGCGGTGGCAATCCGCTTCAGACACTTCAGCCCCTCATCCAGGAATTGTTTTTTGTTGGCAAGGTCCCAGACAGGATAGCCGCAGAGCGCGGCTTCCGGAAAAACGATCAGGTCCGCGCCTCGCCGCTCCGCGAGATCGAGCCACCGCAGGATCCTCGCCGTATTGGAAGCGTAATCTCCGACAGTGGGATTCATTTGAGCGATTGCAATCTTAAGCGGGTTCACCCCGTTAGAGACTGAAGACTCCACTTTGTTATTTTTTCTTCTCATTTTGAAAATCATAGAATTAAATCCAGGTCTCTAACGGGGTTCATCTGCGCGATAGCGAATTTGATGGGATGTTTCATGCGAAGAATTATATCATAACCCGTACGGCGAAAGGCGTACGGAGTACGGCGTACGGCAAAAGAAACGCACAAAGGGGGCAGGCGTTTAATAAATGCCTGCCCCCTTTATTACACTGCACGCCGTACGCAAAGATTACGCCGACCTTGCGATAGACTCGGCCGCGCGGATCTCGGACCGCAAGATATCGGCCAGCGTGTGATCGGTGGCAAAATCAACGGGTTTCTCAAAGCCCACGATCGCCACGATACCGAACATCTGGCCCACCAAGACGTAGGCCCTGTTGATCTCTGCGGCCGTGATCTTGGGATCTGCGACCTTACGCACCTGCAGGACACTCCGATTGGGCCGGTTCGCGAAAACTTCCAGGCCAAGGTCTTCTGCCTGCAGTTTCGCGATGGTCCGAACGTCCTGACTGATCACATATTCGAACACGACCCCGGTGCTCTCGGCAAATCCAACCGTTCGTTCCTCCGCCAAGGCTTTTTCTTCAGCATTCTGGGCCATGATCACGATCTTGGCCTTCGGATGACTCTTGATGAGGCTTTGAATAAGCGTCTGATCATACGGCACCACGAACCGGGTCTGATCGCCATAGGATTTAAGGTCAAGGTCCTGCATCATCTCCACGATCTTCGCCGTCATCCTCTCCTCGGCCTGCACGGCAGCAGGGCTCACGACTTCCGTCCGCAACGTCACCTCGCGGCGCATTGCGGCGGTTGCCCCAGCGGCTTCCGCGATCGCCTTCTCCATTTCATCATCGCGGACCTCCGGAACCGCGGTCTCCGTTTCTCTTAATTCCGAACGCTTCTCACCGACCGTCCTTTTTTGCGCGATGAAGTCCCTCATATTTTCATTGAGCTTGACCGCCGACAACGTCTGATCCTGAAGGGCCTGGGTCAACTGTTTCCGGAACGCCCATGCAGTATCCTGGTCAAGATCCTTTCTTATTTCATCGAGTGAATATTTAGATGGAGCCTCTTCCGCCAATGACGGCGTACGGTTAGCAAGGTGCTCGGCCCGAGGAAAGATCTTGAAACGGCTTAACCGTTTACCTTCCAAACTGCTCTTAATATCCGTGACCTTCAGATCCGCGGCCTGACCGCTTGTCACCAAGATCTTGATGGGTATCGATACCAAAACCTGTTCGATGGATCCATCTGCCTTCTTGACCAGATAACCACGCGTGTAACTATCCGGCGTCACTTCCAACCCCTCCGCCGGGGCGATCACGGTATCCACGATCGCTCCACGAGGCACGGTGAATCGGCCCACGCTATTGACCACCGCCCCCTGAGTATCGATCTTGGTGCCCGTCACCAACGCACTATTGAAGGCGACACTGCCCTTCTTCATTTGCACGCCGAGGTCAATAATGCTTCTTGAAACAAGAACGCCTTTTTCGATGGGTGAGCTGAAAACCGCGGGGCTTACCTGATCCTGCTGATCGACGATCTTACCGTCACGTTCCACAAGATCGAACATATCCCGCATCGCTTCGTTCGAGAACAGGGAGATCAGAAAATCACGGTATTGATCGGGCCGGTTCGTATTATGATAAACGGAGTCCGTACCCACGTTGATGAATTCCATCCCGAAACGTTTCCTCGCTTCGCGCGCGATCCTCAGGTACTCGTCAAAAACAGCCTTATCCATAGGGCCGGAACGCTGAACCGACCGCTCAAGATAATCCGGGATCAATTCCTCAGGCAAAAACGCTAATTCGAACAAATGCTCGGCCCAGTTATAAGCCACATTATCGTCGCGATAAGACTTCCCTTCTGCCTGATACTTTGCGGCGAGCATTTTCTGCATCGCCTGGATTTGCCCAAGCAGCCAGGTAAAAGCTTCCCACGAGATCGGATAATCCGCTTGCGAAACATTGACATAACGGCCCGTGATCAATTGCTTGGCCGCATAATCATCCCTCTGGGACCTCGGCAGTTTTTCGAAAGCATATTTAATGGGCTGCGCCCCCGGGCGGAACGGTTCGTTAATGACAAACAGACCCAGTTCCCCAACATTTTCATCCGTCCGGGCCATCGGCAATCCAATAACCCCAAGTTTTACCTTGTCAATTTCCGGCATGACTTGAGGGATCTTGATGCCGTCGACCGAAAGGACCATGAGCCCATGAAAATTCTTATCCAGATAGAAAAAGCGCTGACGCAGAACCTGTTCCATATAGGTGCGGCCGCTCGGCAGTGATAACAATCCCTTTCCGAAATCCGTCGGCATGCGGGCCCCAAAACCGTTCATCGTGATCATCGCCACTTTCTTTTCCGCCATCTGCGTGCTATAGCTTTCACCAAACAACTGTCGTAGCGCCTTATCCGCGGCGACCAAGGAATCCGTGATACTTCCTTCCGGCTCCTGTTCGATCACCACCACGCTAAGTGCAGGATTGTATGCTTTTCCGCTCAGTGCGGCTAAAGATTCGCGGGACGCGGCGGCAAACGAAGGGCTCACCGCCAGCACGATCGCATCGAAATCCTCTGTCGGGTCCTGCAACGCCCTTTGCAACCGTCGTTTAAGCTCTTGAACATTCTGGCTCAACCCCACCACCGCCGGGATCTTCTCTTGAGCTTTCGTCTCACGCAAAAGATCTTCCGTAGCTTCAAGGTCCTGGTTCAACTGGCGATCCCACAAGATCAGCATATCTTCGACAAAAAGCGTCGGATGTTCCCGGAACCGCCGCCGGATGTCTTCAAGGGAAGCAAACTGCAGATCCGTCACTTCAGCGGACGGATCGGTCACAGCCTTCCTGCGGACCTCTTCCGCACGCCTTGCAAGGAATTCTTCCTCCCTCTCGTTCAGACTGTACGCGAAATGGGTCCGGTTATCCCGGTTCACGATGATCTGCTCCTCATACTCCCCGACCATCTCCCGGAGCACAGGGCTCACTTTGTCACGGGCCGCGTCCAGCGCCGCGTCCAGCTTGGCATCCAACTTATAAAGAAAAACGGTCACTTTTCCCTTCGCCGGATCCGCCGAAACCCTCCAGAGAAGATTGTCGAATTCATCCCGCGCCGGCAGAGCCCCTTCACGGACCAACCGCGCGTGGGCCCTTTCAATAGCGGCTTGGGTCCCGGCAACGTCCGTGGTCGAAAATGAATAAGCATATTGTTTCAGGGAAGACCACGGCATCCCTGTCGCTCCGAGCACACGCAATCTTTGCACGTCAAGCGGCATCCCCATTTCCTCAGGCGCTTCTTTCAGCATGGTCTTCGTATAGCTCATGCCGGCGTCCACATGCCCGCTCGCGGAGAATGTCCAAGTGTCCGGAAAAATATCTTTTTCCTGTCCCCTTTTCTGGATAAGCAGTTCCCCTTTACGGTTAAAGGCAAATAACACCGCCGCGCG
>CAZPCF010000087.1:0-7477 GCA_964585045.1 uncultured bacterium | reverse complement strand
TTACGAGGCCATCACCGAGACCTACATCCCGCTCATCCATATGTTCGAGGGTTTGGAACGGGACCGCGTTCCTTGGCGGCTCACGATGTCTCTTACGCCTTCGCTCATGTCCATGCTTCAGGACGAACTTTTACAGAATCGTTACCTGCGGCATCTGGATAAGATGATCGAGTTGGCCAATAAGGAGATCGAGCGGACGCGCTTTCAGCCCGAGTTCCACGAAACAGCACTGCATTATTATTGGGAATTCACGCGGGCGAAGGACACGTTTGAGAACCGCTACCACAGGGATATCACACAGGCTTTCCGCAAATTTCAGGATCACGGGCACCTCGAGATCATCACCTGCGCCGCGACACACGGATTCCTGCCGCTGATCAGCCGTAATGAAGGGACCGTCCGGGGCCAGATCAAGACCGCGACGGAACTTTATGAAAAAGTGCTCGGCCGCCGTCCGATCGGCATCTGGTTGCCCGAGTGTGGTTATTACCCGGGCGTGGATAAATACCTCAAAGAGCAGGGCCTTCGTTATTTTTTGACCGACACCCACGGCATTCTTCACGCTTCACCGCGTCCGAAGTACGGGGTCTTCGCGCCGATCTTCTGTCCGAGCGGGGTGGCCGCGTTCGGCCGTGACGTGGAATCCTCCAAACAGGTCTGGTCCTCCATTGAAGGATATCCGGGCGATCCGGATTACCGCGAATTCTATCGCGACATCGGTTTTGAGCTGGATTTCGATTATATCCGTCCCTATATTTCCCCCGACGGCCTGCGCGTGAATACCGGCATCAAATATCACCGCATCACAGGCAACACCGAAGATAAACAGCCGTACGTGCGCGGCTGGGCCATGCAAAAGACCGCTTCCCACGCCGCAAATTTCATGTTCAATCGCGAGAAGCAGGTGGAATACCTTTATGATTTTATGGGCCGGAAGCCTCTCATCGTGGCTCCTTATGACGCGGAACTTTACGGGCACTGGTGGTATGAAGGTCCGGAATTCCTGAACTTTTTTGTGCGCAAGGTGGCCTTCGATCAGAAGGTGTTCCGCCTGATCGCGCCCTCTGATTATTTTAAGGAGTATCCCGTCAATCAGGTTTCCACACCGTGTTTCTCGAGTTGGGGCTGGAAGGGGTACAGCGAGACCTGGCTCTCCGGCGCAAACGACTGGATCTACCGCCATCTTCACAAGGCTTCGCTTCGCATGAGCGAGATGGCCCAGAAATTCCGCGGACAAAATGGGACCGTCGGCCGGGCGCTCAAACAGGCCGCGCGCGAACTTTTTCTCGCGCAATCAAGCGACTGGGCTTTTATCCTGCACACGGGGACCGTGGTGCCTTACGCTGTGAAGCGGACGAAAGAACATCTCCTCAATTTCACGAGGATCTATGAAGACCTTATGAATAACCGGCTCGATGAGGGCTGGCTCAAAGAGCTGGAAGGGAAGGACAACATCTTTCCGGATGTGGATCACGAAGTTTTCTAGCACCGTCCAAACTTTACATTTCGTTTCCGAAGGGTAATTTGGACGGCCCCAATCTCAGCTTTGCTGCGATTGATAGGTATTAGGACCGCTCTCCCGTTGCTTTTATGGGTTAGCGGTGCTGGGGTTTCTCCTTTAACATCATTTTAAATTAGCGAGGGAATGAACATGCAGGAACAGTATTACGGGATCGGCGAAACGGCGGGAAAGATCTACAAAACCTTGGAACAAAAAGGGGAGATGACCCTGGCGCGGCTCCTCAAAGAGGTCGGATCGGATGAGGCCCTTTTCAACCAGGCCATCGGCTGGCTCGCCCGCGAGAATAATATCAACTTCGGCAAGATCGGCAAGATCGTCAAGGTCTCCCTCCTGAAGGGCTAGTTTCTTAAGCTCAAACTATCACGCTTTCCAAGGCGTGGGGCAAAATCGCCCTGCGCCTTTTTTTGTCTCATGCCTTAATTCCTCCAACCCCTCCCGACAATCTTCCTTCTACCCACTACCCATCACACTGCGTAAGTGTGATATCACACTTACGCAGTGTGATGGGTGACATACGACCTACTGCATGCTTGGCGCCACCCTTAAGATTCGTTGGAATTTTCCTCAAAAAAAGCCATAATAGCGGCACTATGCCTCATCGTTTCGTCTGCAATCATTGCGGTAAAAAATTCGAACTCGAGACTCCCGAGGCCAAGGAGTGTCCTTTCTGTTTTTGGAGCTCGTCCGTGAAGCGAGAGGACGAGTTGTTTTCTGAAAAAAAAGGTGCTATCCGTTCCTCCAGGGGAACCGCGTCAAAGGCAGACCGTAAAATTCCTTCCGGGAATTTAAAGCATCTCTTTCGCACGTTGCTTTTTCTCGCCGTTCTCGCCGCAGCCGGATTTTTAGCCTACAGGGCTTACAAGATATTCACTTCGTCTTCTCAAAGTTGGAAAACCTTTTCGATCAAGCCTCCGAACGATAGCAAACAGTCCGAGAAACCGGCGGCCGATCCGGTGGTGCTGCTTTCGGCGCAGGAAAAGGAGATTCTCTCCCATGAGGTGGTGATCCCGACGGACCGGGCACCGGATGCGGGCGAACAGGCGATCCTTAACCGGTCTGTTCCATTTCAGACGGGTTGGATCGAAAAATTGCCTTCTGCGGTGTGGACACTTGAGCAATACCAGAAAATGATCGCGGACCAGGAAGCTTTCTATAAAATGCCTTTTGCGAGAAGCTATAGAAAAAAGCTCGAAGAACTATTCAAGGCCAAATACCTCGCGGCCGCGGACGCCTTCACAAAAGGAGATGTGCTGGCAGCCCGGGATCTCTGGATGGAATCCCTCGCGTTCCCGCTCTATTCCGAGGATCTGAAAAAACATCGCGCAGTCGCGCTGACCATGCTCCGGCCTTTTATCAATGACACCCTTTCAAAAGTGAGCGCCATGAACCAGAGCCTTTTGGACAGAGGGAAAAAGTTCAAGGAGCAAGCCTTAAGCGTGGAATATCAGAAGCTTACAGAGCTGATCGCGCAAAAGAAATGGCAGGAGGCTTTGACGGCGATCGCTCAAATGATCCCGGAGGTTGACGGATTGCGCAAGAACGCGACGCCTCAGGAAGCGCCGCCGCCTTATCCGGCTTCTTTCGGAACGATCGACCTGGATCTCCAACGGCCGCTGATGGATCTGATGTCGCCGAGCCCTTCCTCCACGGCCGACCTTCAGCCGCTGCAACAGGACCTGGTTGAGAAGAAAGAAGTGATCGAGACGTTCACAGAAGCCTATTTAAAGAACGCCGTGGCGGTCTATCAGTCAGCTTTGGGACTGATCCGTGACAAGAAGTGGCAGGAAGCGGCCCAGGCATTGGGATCCATTCAGGGGCCACAAGCGCTCCAGCAGGACGCGGCCGCGAAAGTGGCGATCCTTGGGAAAATGGTCAAAGCAGAAGATAGTAAGTAGCATATAGTTGTGGTAGGTAGTATGACACGATCACATTGCGTAAATGTCACCAATCACATTTACGCAATGTGATTGGTTTTACGACACCTTGATTCATCGGCGAAAACAGGTTAAGCTTCGGAGGTGGGTGGCATGAGCCAGGGCGCGCTGGGTTTGGGGGATATCAAAGCGCGACGGGGTGTTTTCGCTCTTGTGGCGGATATGCTTACGGCCACTCAGATCGTTAAATGCGCAGCCGGGCTTCATGTCGGAGTAAGGAATTTTGACAGCGCGGAAAAACTGGTGGGGCAAGCCGTAAGCGAGCAGCCTTTTCTTGTGATCCTCGACTTTGAAAAACGCGAAGCTGAGGCGTTCCGGGCGCTCAACGAATTACATAAAAATGCCGATTTAAAGGGTATCCCTGCGGTGGGATTTGTAACGCAGGCGAAGGTCATGGTAAAACCCGAGGCCGAGAAGGCCGGTTGTTCCCGGGTCTATATGAAAACGGAGTTCGGCAGGGAACTGCCGGACCTGATCGCGAGGTATGCGGTATGATATTGCATGTGGGACATGATCTTCCCGTGAAAGAAGCGAGGGTGCTGGACTGTGAGTCTCCGGCCTTTACGTCGGAAGAGACACGTATCATCAAAAACCAGATCCGCAAGAACAGAGAGGTGATCGATGAGCACATCCGTCGGATCGACCTTTTTGTGAACCACGAGCATCACGTATCGCGCGCGGGGCTGATCGAACAATTGCACGAACGTCTTTTTGTTCTGATGGAAGAGAACGATACTTTCCGCAAAGTCCTGTGGAAACAATACCAAAACCTGGGAGCGAACCTGACATGAGCCGGCGCGTTACGACCCTGATCCTTGGCGGCGGACAGGGGAAGAGACTTTTCCCGCTCACAAGTTACCGCTCCAAACCCGCCGTCCCGATCGGCGGCAAGTACCGCCTGGTCGACATCCCGATCTCGAATGCCATCAATTCAGCCCTTCGGCGCATCTTCGTTCTGACGCAATTTAATTCCGCTTCACTCCACCGGCATATCCACCGGACCTACCCGTATGAAGCGTTCACAAAAACGAGTGTGGAGCTTCTTGCGGCCGAACAAACAAATGAAAATACGGACTGGTTCCAGGGGACCGCGGACGCGGTCCGGAAATGCATGCCGCACTATCGCACGGATGCTACGGACGTTTTCCTGATCCTCTCCGGGGACCATCTTTACCGGATGAACTACAAGGAGATCCTGGGGTTCCATGAGATGCAACGGGCGGATGTGACGGTCGCGACGGTTCCGGTCCCGGAACGGCTCGTCAAGGGGTTCGGTATCATGAAGCTTCAAAAGGACGGACAGATCACAGATTTCCTTGAAAAGCCCTCCAAGAACGACAATGTAGAATCCTACGCCATGCCCAAACCCCTTTGCGATCTCTATCGCGTGAAAGCAAAGAGCCCTATGTATCTCGCGTCGATGGGCGTCTATGTTTTCAACCGGGATGTGCTTTTGGACGTGCTCTCCGGGAGCGAAAAGGATTTTGGCAGGGAGATCATCCCGAAGGCGATCAAGAATCACAAGGTCTTTGGCCACGTGTTCACAGGTTATTGGCGCGATATCGGGACGATCGCGAGTTTTTATGAGGCAAGCATCGAACTTACGAATGCGAACCCGCCGTTCAGTTTTCTCTCTCCGGAAGGGCGCATCTTTACCCGCCCCAGGTTCCTGCCGCCTTCCAAGGTTATCGGGACCGAATTGGATCATGTCGTAATATCCGAAGGCTGCATTCTGACGGGTGCCAAAATCCATCAATCGGTCGTGGGTCTCCGTTCGGTCGTGGGCCAGGGGACCGTGGTCCGCAAAAGCGTTCTGATGGGCAATGACTATTACGAATGGCCGGATCCGTCCCAGGATCACCGGATCGGGGTCGGCAAGAACTGCGTGATCGAGAATTGCATCCTTGATAAAAATGTGTCGATCGGGGATGGCGTCAGCATTACGAACGATAAGGCGATCGATGAGAAGGACGGCGACCATTACTACATCCGCGACGGGATCGTGATCATTCCGAAGGGCGCCCATATTCCGTCCGGCACGAAAATCTAGATTAAAACCCGGTCTAAACGCATTGGAAATTATGAGCAGTAAACGATCAAAAAGAATGAAAAGCTTTTGCTTTTTTTTCCTGGTTTTCTCCCTCCTTCTTCCCGGAGCATCCGCTCGACAGCAAGCCGGCCTTGAAGATCGCGGACAAGAAGCCTCCCCGTCGCAGGCACAAGCCACGATGGCTTCGCTTTTCGGCCGGGGGGCCAAAATGCCTGGGATTCCGAATATAAGAGGAACGATCGCGCTTCCTGCCTTTGACAGTTCCAAGATGATGGTCGATGAGAAGTCGTTAAGCGCAGCAGAGCGGCAAGGACGAGAGACCAGAGACTAGAGACTGGAGATATAAGACAGAGCGAAGCTGAGGATTTTGTTTTTAGTCTGTGGTCTGAAGTCTGCCGTCTGAGGTCTAGTAGTTCGCTTTTTCCAGTTTAAAGAGCGCGAATGTTGCGAAGATGATATTCCCGCCCCAGGCGCTCAAGAACGGAAAGAGCTTTCCAGATTTTCCCAAAGCGAGCAGGACCGCGTCGCTTACATGGAATGCGAATACCATGGCCGCGCACATCAGAACGCTCATAGCGAGCGCCTTGCGGTTGCGCACGGTTCCAAGGAAGGGAATGGCGAGAAGCAGCATGACGAGCCCTTTCCAGGGCGTGGCCATGCGGTTGTAAAGGTCCACTTTCTCTGCATACACGGGAATGTCGTTCTTTTTGAGCTTATCGATCGTGTATTTGAGCTCGTGGTAAGAAAGAAAAGCACTATCGCTTGCGGTATTGATCAAATCTCGCGGCGTGATCGTAACGTCCGGATAAATTTTCTTCGGGATGATCAAGGGTTTTCCGAGGACGTTGCCCTGGCCGTCCGCCTGATATTCTCCGATACCTTCAAAGAGCCACCGGTCGCCGGTCCAAGTGCCTTTTTGAGCAAAGACCTTTTGCGCGGTGTGATGGGTTACAGGATCCAGCCAGATGATGATGGCGTCATCGACGGTCTTGGTCTTAGGGGAGAATTTCCGGAAATAATAAAGCGTGTTGCCCCCGGAATAATACGTAACGTTCTTAAAGACCTTCCGATCCTTGCTGTCCTTTTTCTTCTCAATATAGATCTCCAGGAGTTCATTGGCCGTGCGGGAAGTTTTTGGCACGACGCGGTCAGCAATGAGGAAGGTGACAATGCCGAGCAAAAGTCCCAGGAAGATCATCGGCCGGACAATGGTCAAGATCTTGAGACCGGCAGCCTTCATGGCCATGAGCTCGTTATGAAGGCCCAAGTGGACCAAAAGGAAAATGGTCCCGAGCCATATGGCCCACGAGATGATCTGTGTGAACGAGATCGGGATGAGCGACAGATAATAGCGGAGGATGATCAGGAGCGGGGTCTTGTTCCTCAGGAGTTCATCGAGGTTATCAAAAAGATCAGCCACCAGGATCAGGAAAATGAGCGTGAGGGAGCAGAAAACGATCGGGAAGATCAATTCTCGCACAAGATATCGGTCCAAGACTTTCAAAAGGGGTTCTCCTTGGGAGTTACGTTATGGAACCAGCACCGTTTCATACTCGATGTTATGGGTGAACGATGCCTACGCTGCGGACCATGGGTTCAATATTAACGCAGCATGGGTATCTTATCCGCGCTCGAGACGAATCTCAAACTGTTTTTGAGGGCAGGCGAAACGCTCCTCGCAAGCGCCAGGAAATCCACACGCTTGGCGCCGTGGAGTTTCAGGAGGCGGGCTGCTTCATTTGCGGTCGCGCCGGTGGTCAGGACATCGTCCAAAAGAAGAAAAGACCCGCCCAGGACCTTCGCGGGGCGCTTGAGTTTGAAGGCGCCATAGACATTGATCGCACGCTCACACTGGCTCAGGGAAGTTTGGCTCGGAATGGAGTGCTGTTTGATCAAGAGGGATCTTTCGACAGGCGGCGTGAGCCAGGGCTCAAGCATCGTCGCCAGGACCTCCGCCTGATTAAAATGTCT
>CAZPCF010000086.1:0-7486 GCA_964585045.1 uncultured bacterium | reverse complement strand
CTGCTCGTTGTGATATTTCGTCATCAAATACACCAACCCAAAAGGATACGCGGCCTGGGCCGTATAATCAGTCCCGTCGAACTGGACCACCACCGGCGCAGTCCGGAAATAATTCAGAAGGCAGATCATTTTGGAAAGATCGTTCCCGGGTTTTTTAAGGAATTCCTGGTAGGCTTGGGACTGCTCCACAGGTTCGAGCCCCTCCGCACCCAAGACCGCCGGGGCTGTCCCCAAAAAAACAAAACTGAAAAAAACAGATAAAACAATGACACCCAGAAATTTCTTCATTACTTTTATGATCCCTTAACCTTCCGATGGATCGAAATTATGTCTCGTCTGTATAAGGCTTATGACCGACGCTTTTTTTATAATAATCCAAACACTCCTGGCAGATCCCGTCGCCGTGCCCCCACTGGGGGTGCTCCTTCAAGATCACCTCAATAATATGATGATCCGCGTGTTTCAAGAAGACCATCAGATCATGCTCCATCTTTTCCTTGCAAACCGGACATACATAATTTTCCATAGGGGCCCTTCTCCCGGGGGATGCTTCAGACCTTTGTAAACAGGCCATAGCATAAACGAACTAGGGAGTTTCGTCAAAGCCCCAATTGGCGTGCAGGAAATATTTTTTGATCTCCGCCTTATGCTCCCTCAGCTGAAAATGAAAATTCGCAAGCCCCCCCTGCGGCAGATGGTCCGGCTCGGTCGGAACGCTGGTCCCCAAAAGAGGAACCTGGTTCTTGTCAAAGATCACCAGCTGGGCGCGGATGTTCTTGATAGGATGGCCGATATTGTTGATAACGATACCCTGGAGGGACGCGCCTTCGGCCTCATTGAAGTGGGTGCTGGCGCCCTTGATGATCACTTCACGCGGCAACTTCTGAAAATTCTCGATCTCTGGAAAGGATTCTATTCCCATAGCCTTACTCGCATGATCTTGGACAGCTCGCCATGCCTACATTATAAAAACGGCTAATCGGGGACTTTCCTTACACTATTTTTTTGGCCCCCACCAACCCCTGAGCACACTTCACTTCAGCCTGTTATTTTTTTCGCGATCAAGAGCTTCAGCGGAAAGTGTGTTTCGCCAACGTTCGCCATGCCCCACCGAGGCATGGCCTCACTCGCGAACGTCGGCCTCGATGTGAAACCTTGGCTCTCGGCCTCCTTAGCGTGGCTTAACACACTTCCCGCCTCCGCAGTTCAAGAGAAGGCGAAGGGTTTGAGACGAGGCACGCTAGTCCCAATACTTATCAATTTCAGAGAATCTGAAATTGGGGCAATCCTTGTCAACCATTTAAGAAAAGAATTCCAGACAAGGATAGAAGGACGAGCGGGCAGGGACTTCTCGAAGAAAAGGAGCGAGGACTGTCCCAATTCCATTCAATCGAAGCATAGCTGAGATTGGGGCTGTCCTTGTCGCCATTCTGGAAATGAATGAAAGACAAGGACTGGAGGGCGAACGAGGGAATCCACGCTGGGGATTCCCGAGTGATGACGAAGCTCAAACCTGAAGCCTTCTCTTGAATATACGCCTGAAATCGGAGCGGAATGGGCTCTGATTGCTTCGCCTAATCGAGGGTGGAGACAGGCGAGATCCCCTTTTCTTTCTCTGGAGCCAGGCTTTCCAGGAAATGTTCAAATTCATCTTCCAGGGCGAGATAGGGCACGGGTTTGAGCCCCGTGATCCGCTCGACCGCGTCCAAAGTCCGCAGATCGAACGGGTCGCACATCGCGATCCTCACCGAACCTTCGGAAACTCCGATCGGGACCATGCGGTGATGAAAGACGAATTCCGCGTTAAAAAGATGCAGGATCGCCGGGTCCGGGGTCCATTCCTTCAGACTGAAATAAGGGACCTTGAGCTTCTTTTCAAGCATCCTGCCCACATCCTGGCTTGAGATGAGATTCATATTGATCAAGGTCTGGCCAAGGCGATGACCGGTCTGGAGATGCTGTTTGAGGGCCGCGCCAAGCTGCTCTTCGGTGATCAGGCCGGAACTCACAAGAACTTGGCCCAGCGGGTCCATGCGTTTTTTGGGCTTGGCGGGTTTGATCTCCGGTTCCAGGATATGGACCGCATCATCCAGTTTTTTGATCGGGGACGAACGGCGGTCTTGAAGGTAATGGCTCCCCGGCTGGCTCTTGAGGAATGTCTTGACCTCTGCGGCGTCCTGCGCGATCTCGCGAAGGTTCACGTAATTCCGGTAAAGGTTGGTACAACCGGCGACCGAACAGGACATGAGGGGAAAATTCTCCATCTTGCCGCGCCGGTTCTCCACGCGGATGAATCCCGCATCCCGGTCTGTCTTGTTGTAATAGGTCGGGATGATCCGGTCAAAGTCATCGATGAATTGACGCGCGAAGACCTCTTCAAGTTCTGCCGGGAGGACCACGATAAAATCGTCTCCGCCGATATGCCCGACGAAGCACTCCCCGTCCCGCGCCACCGCGTGGCTGGCCGTCACGAGAAGCCGGGCGGTCTGCAAGATAGCTTCATCCCCTTTCTGAAAACTATAATGATCATTGAACGCTTTGAAGTTATTGATATCAATATAGAGGACCGAAAATTTTTCTCCCGCCTGGATCTTCCTCAGAACGATCTTCTCGATGGCGTGGTTGCCCGGGAGATGCGTGAGGGCGTTGGCCTCCACCCGTTCCATCGTCTTGGCAATATTAAGGTTCACGCGCAGCTGTAACACGAGCGGGCTGAAAGGTTTCACCAGAAAGTCATCGAAACCTTTTTCATGACCGAGCATAAGCTCTGTCAGCTTGTGCTCCTCCGTGATCATGATGACCGGAACCGACATAAGGTGGGAACGGGAGCGGATGACCTGGATGAGCATCTTGCCGCCCACGGGTTCCATATCGCTTGAAAGCAGGATCAGGTCCAGGACCTCACGATCCAGAAATCGTAAGGCCTGACTGCTTTTCGAAGCTTCAAAAACCTTGTGGTGGCGGGAATGAAGGCGCATCAGGATCAGTTCTCTCGTCGCATCATCTCTTTCGGCGACCAGGATCCGTTTGCCCTTGTCTTTCATTTCATCTCCATAAGGGTTGACGAGGACTGCCTTTGGTCATGAAAAACTTTCCTTTTTGGAAGGAAATTTCTTTTTTTGAACATCACGGCAATAATCGCCAGCCGCTTTTTTCATGATCTCTTCAAGGTTCGCGTAGCGACGCACAAACCGGGGGCTCACGCCGGAACGGATGCCGAGCAGGTCCTGAAATACCAGCACCTGCCCGTCGGTCGCGGATCCCGCGCCGATCCCGATCGTCGGACACCGCACGGTTTTTGTGATCTGGGCGGCAAGTTTCGCCGGAACACATTCCAGCACGATCGCGAACGCACCCATCTCATCCAGCAGTTTCGCGTCCCCGAGGATCGCCTCGGCCTCAGTCGGATCTTTTCCGTAAACACGGTACTTTCCGTCTCCGACACTTTGCGGCAACATGCCGACATGCCCCATCACCGAAATACCCTCCTTCATAAGTTTTTGGACTTGAGCTTGGATCTTTACGCCGCCTTCAAGCTTTACAGCATCGGCCCCGCCCTCCCGGATCAAACGTTTTGCGTTCATGAACGCCAGTTCGGGATCGTTATAGGAATGGATCGGCATGTCCGCGACCACCAGCGCCCGCTTCACACCCTTGACGACCGCCGCTGTGTGATAAAGCATGTGTTCGATCGTCATACCGAGCGTATTCTCATGGCCCAAAAGCACCATGCCGACCGAATCGCCGACCATGACAACATCTACGCCTGCCCCATCCGCGATCCTCGCACTCGGATAGTCGTAGAGACTGAGCGCGACGATCTTTTCGCCGGCCTGTTTCTTGGAATAGATGGTTTGAGGTGTGTGTTTCATTTTTGAGGTACGGTGTACGGAGTACGGAGTACGGCGAGGAATCTTTTCCCGCTACTCCGTACTCCGTACGCCTTACTCATTTCATTTGCCATTCATACGCCGTGATGAGATTTTCCATGAGCATGGTCACAGTAAGCGGCCCCACGCCTCCCGGGACCGGCGTGATAAAACCGGCTTTTTTGATCGCCTCATCGAATTCGACATCCCCCTGAAGTTTTCCATCGACTTCCGTGGTCCCGATATCGATCACGACTGCGCCCTGTTTGATCCAGGCACCTTTCACAAGATCGGGCTTCCCCGAACAGGCCACTACGATCTCGCTCGCGCTGACGATCTTTTTCATGTCCTCTTCCGCAGTCCCGGTATTACAAACAAGGGTCGTGACGCGCGCCTCGCCCAAAAGAAGCTGCAGAGGCCTTCCAACGATCGCGCTTTGTCCGATGATCGCCGCCTTTTTCCCGCGCAACATGATACCGCTCGCTTTAATGAGCGTGTAGGCCGCAAATGCCGTGGGCGGGATGAGTTTACCGCGCCGCAGAACGATCAGCCCGAGACTGGTGGGATGAACGCCCTCGACATCCTTCTTCGGGTCCATCGTCAGCAGGACTTTGTCGGCGTCGATCCCTTGGGGAAACGGCATGGAAATGAAAAGTCCATGGACCGTTTTATCAGCACCGAGTTCCTGGACCTTTTGAAGCAGAGCCTTTTCACCTTTCACCTGATCCGGCATGATGCGTCTGAAATCAATGCCAAGCTTCGCGGCAAGTTTTTCCTGGCTGTTGATGTACCAGACCGCGGACGGATCGTCACTGGTCTGGATCGCGGCTAAAGACGGCCTCGGAAGTCCTGCGCCCGTAAAGGTCGCTATCTTTTCGACGATCTTTTCCTGCAGTTTTACTGCGATCACTTTCCCTTCAAGTCTTTTTGCTTCCATTCAATTTCCTTTCGTAAAACGGCTACGAAGCTCGGCAAGGGCTTTCTCGGCGTGCTCTTTCCGTTCTTTGTTTTTCATATAGACCACATTGATATGCGCGGTATGGAAAGCCCCTTCAAACGCAGCGGCTAAAAGACCATCGCTTACAATTAAGTCATTGGCGACCGCCCCCTTCACAAGGGTTTTCATGTGCTCATTCCATTCTTTCGCCATCACAAGGATGAGCGCGAGATCCGCCTGCAAACGGAACGCGTTCTGGAGCGCATCTTCCAGTTTCTCAGGTCCCGCGCCTTCTTTGTAACAAGCCATCACTTCATCGTAGACCTTTGGATCAAGCGACACCACCTGAAGCGCATCCGAGCGGGTCTTCTCAAGAGAATCGACGATCTCCTGCATACGCTTGCGATTGGCTTCGTCCTGAAATTTTTGTTCGGACGGCAAGTCCGTCTTGGGTTTTCGTTTGAGCGCGATCCGCGCGACCATCTGCGTCAGGGCCATGCCCAAAGCCCCGGCATAGGCTGAAACGCTGCCCCCGCCCGGTACCGGCGCATCACTGGCAAGTTTTTCAAGATAATCTTCGAGGCTGAGATCTGTATATTTTTTCATTGAAAAATCCTTCATGTAAACAGATGCAACGCACAACGTGAATGCAGGATTTTTTGTTGCGCGTTGTGCGTTGCCTGTTGCGCTATGCTTTTAATGTTACAAGTGCCTTTTGGTTGTTATTGGTCGCAATCACGAGAGTGCACGGCCCGTAAGACGCCGGCGCGCTGGCGTAGACATTGAGGATATCGATCTTCTTGGCCGCGAGCTTGCGGGTGATCTGCATCAGAGCCCCCGGCTTATCCTCGATCTCCAAGAGCAGCACCGAATTCTCCTGGGTTTTAAATCCCCTCTTGATGAGAAGGTCTCTCGTGTGCAGTGCGTCATCCGTTACAAAATTCATAAGCGCTACACCGCCGGCCGCCTGGGCTGAAATCGCCACGATGTCGATCCCTCGATCTGCCAACAGCGCCGCCACTTTCGAAAGCACGCCGACTTTGTTCTCCGAAACCACCACGAACTCTTTTCCTAACTTTACACTCCGGATCATGACCAAGCCCTCCTTGGCTGTTTGAAGGATGCCCCCCCAAAGGCTCGCACGCTACCCATCTGCGGTTTCATTATACACTAACTCGGGGACGAAATAAGAAGAGGAAAAATGGTAGGTAGTAAGTGGTAGGTGGTAGGTAGATTAAAGCTTTCTGGATTATCAAGATACTACCTATTACATACCACCTACTGTTTTTTAGAATTCAATCCCTTGTTGGGCAGGAACGCCGCACTTGAAGGGATGTTTCACGCACTTCATTTCAGTCACGAGATCTGCCGCGTTAATGAGCGTGCGCGGAGCTCCTCTCCCGGTAAGAATGACATGTTGGAGGGCCGGCCTTTTTCTGAGGGCCTTGATCACATCGGAGACCTTCAGGAATTTATATTTCAGAGCAATATGGATCTCATCAAGGATCACAAGATCATACTTCGGGTCCCGGAAGAGCTCGCGGCATTTTTCCCAGGCTTGGTCCACGGCCTTTTGATTCACGTGACGCGCAACGCTCCAGGTGAACCCCCCGCCAAAACTCCAGACCTTGAACTTAGTATGCGGCAAAATGTGCCGGCTAGGAAGTTTGAAGAACTGCACCATCCCGACGCGCTTGCCATGTTTGATCATGCGAACAGCCGATCCTACGGCCGCCGTCGTTTTTCCTTTTCCGTCGCCGGTAAACACGATGATCAATCCTTGTTCCTTTTTCATGATCCGTTCCCCATTCCCCGCATTTTTAAATTTTTTTCCACGGCACGATGTAAAAAGCATCTCCCGTTCCGTATTTCGCTTCAATATGATAGCTCTTCTTGAGGTTCTCAGGTGCAAGAACTTCCTCAGGTCTCCCCGACGCGAGGACCTTCCCCTGATGCAATAGCACAAGCCGGTGACAAAAACGCGCGGCAAGCGTCAGATCGTGCAACACCACGATCGCACCCCGCTCGTGATTCACGAAACGGGATAATAACTCCATCACTTGAAGCCCGTGCGCCGGATCAAGCCCCTGAACAGGCTCGTCCGCCAAAAGAACAGAAGGTTGAGTTGCAAGCGCACGGGCTAAAAGCACAAGGTTCCGTTCGCCGCCGGCCAGATGGTCGACAAAACGGTCCTTCAGATGCGCAACATCCGTATCCTTCATCGCTTGGGCGATCGCTTTTTCATCTTCCGAGCCCAGTTGTTCCCACGGCATAAGATGCGGGATGCGCCCCAGGGAAACCAGCCGCTTTACACTGAGAGGCCAGTGGATGACTTGTCCTTGCGGCAAATAAGCGACTTGTTTTGCTATTTGCTCCTTCTTTCCATCCAGGATCCTGACGTTCCCAAACTTGGGTGTGATTTCGCCGATAAGTACCTTCAATAAAGTGGATTTGCCCGCGCCATTCGGCCCGATGAGGCCGAGGACCTCCCCCTTCCGAAGCTCAAGATCCACATCTTGAAGGACCTCAGGACCGTCAAAACTCACGTGTATCTTTTGCGCTTCGATCAGCTTCATAAAAGTTTCCGCCTCATCTGGAAAATAAGCAGGATGAAGAATGGCGCGCCGAAGATACACGTGAGTTTTGACGGTCCTGAGGTCCTTCAAGATGTGGATCTTGA
>CAZPCF010000085.1:0-7545 GCA_964585045.1 uncultured bacterium | reverse complement strand
CATTCAGGCCGAATTGTGTGGGGTTGACGAAGATACTTACGACTGTGGTATCATTCTCTCGGTTTGAGGCACGGACGAGCGACAAATGCCCTTCATGCAACGCCCCCATGGTGGGGACAAAACCCACACTTCGTCCCTTCCGCCTTTCCTTTTCTAAAATTGTTTGAAGTTTTTTTGGATTTTGAATGATTTTCATTATGAGCTTGCGTACGGAGTACGGCGTACGGAGATGGCTTTTCGCCGTACGCCTTGCGCCGCACTCCGTACGGATTTATTAATCACCAGTGGCCACTCGTTCGACTCCGCGGATACCCCCCTGCAGCGCACGGTACTCCTCCAGCAATTGTTTCATGCTTTTATTCAACGCCGGATGAATGAATTCGGGAGCAAGATCACAAAAGGGCACAAGCACAAAAGCCCTTTCATGAAGCCGCGGATGGGGGATGGTGAAGGGCAACCTTCGCAGAAGTTTTTTTCCATAAAAAAGGATATCGAGGTCCAGGACCCGGGCCTCATTCGCCGCGGTCCTTTGCCGGCCGGCTGCCGCCTCGATGTCGTGCATTCTTTTTAAAAGCACGGCCGCGGGCAGCTCCGTCACAAGGCTCCAGACCGCGTTCCAATACCGCGGCTGCCCCTCCCCTCCGACGGGTTCCGTTTCATAGACCGGCGAACGCTTCAGATCACGGATCCGGTCATCGATCAGAAGCTCTTTTGCCGCAAACTCAAAATAGCTTTCCCGGTCCCCAAGATTGGATCCGATACTGATATAGACTTGTGGCATATTTTCCCTTTTTCCAACATTCAGACGTAAAAAGGAGGACCTTTAAATCTTCGAGTGATGCGGATGGCTTTTCTTGATACGATCGAGAGCTTCCATGATCCGCGATTCGGCAACCGTCAGGGAGATCCTGAAATATCCCTCCCCGTTGGGCCCAAAACCGTTCCCTGGAGTCACAACGATATTCAGTTCTTCCAGGAATTTCAGGGCCAGCTCCGAGGAAGTATAACCCGGCGGTACCGGGATCCAGACGTAAAAAGTCGCTTTCGGCGCTTCGATCTTCCAGCCAAGGTCTCGGAACCCCTGCACCAAAAGGTCACGGCGCTCCTGATAGACCTTGAGGTTCTTCTCCAATTCCTTCTGCCCATCTTGGAGCGCTTTGATCCCTGCGATCTGGATCGCCTGAAAAATACCGGAATCCAGGTTCGACTTCACCTTCGCGAGAAGCGCCAACACCTGCGCATTCCCGACCGCGAAGCCCACACGCCATCCAGTCATGCTATAAGTTTTGGAAAGTGAGAAAAGTTCGACCGCGACCTCCTTTGCTCCATGGACCTCAAGGATACTTGGGGACTTGAGCCCTTCGTAGCACATTTCCGAATAAGCCGCGTCGTGAGCAATCAAGATCCCGTGCTTATGTGCGAACGCCACAGCTTTTTCAAAAAAAGCCTTGTCCGCGACCTGCGAGGTCGGATTGTTTGGATAGTTGAGGAACATGAGCCTTGTGTTCTTCAACACATCATTTGGAATCGCGCCGAAATCCGGAAGATAATGATTCTTTTCCAAAAGCGGCATTGTGTAGGGGATACCTTCGGCGAAAAGCGTGCCCGAACGGTACACCGGGTAACCGGGATCCGGGATAAGGCAGACTTTACCGGGGTCCAGGACTGCGAGCGGCAAATGCCCAATACCCTCCTTGGAACCGATGAGCGGAAGGATCTCTTTATCCGGATCAAGTTTCACATTGAAGCGACGTTGGAACCAATCATGGATCGCGTGGCGAAATTCCGGCATCCCCTGGTCGAGGGCATAGCGGTGATTGCGCGGATTCCTCGCCGCAACGCTCAAGGTCTCAATGATAAAATCCGCCGTTGGGATATCCGGATCCCCGACACCGAGGTCGATCACGTCCTTTCCTTTTGCGATAAGCTCGCGCTTCTTTTTATCGATCTCCGCAAAAAGGTAAGGCGGCAATTTTTGTAATCGTCCCGTCGGTTCGATCGTGGGCGGTTTAAACATAGGATCCTTTCTTAGGAGAGTTTGAAAAATGACCGTGCTATCAAGCGGGGATTATACCAGACTTCAGAAAGCTTGGAAATAGGCCGTCCCAAAAGCAGGTAAGGATTGGACCGCCTCGTTTTAGAGGGCGGGATTTATTTTATCTCGAATTCGCGGATCGCGGTCACGATCGCTGCGGGACTTTGCGGTTTTCCGATGTAAACGGAAGCCCCGGCCTGCAGGCTTTTCCCCCGGAAATCCATCCCGGAGTAGCTATAGACGATGAGCGGTCCCGCCGCGCACTTCCGGATCTCCCGGATCATATCTTCCCCATCAATGGAATTCTGCTCGTATTCCATCACGATATAATCCGCCGGTTGTTCTTCCCAGCGATCCTGAAAGCCAATCACGCTTTTGATGAAAAAAACCTGGTAGCGTTCTTCCCGTAATTCTTTAGCGATCGCCTGGGCCTGTGCGCTTGCTTCGGAGTCCACAAGATAGACCGTCTTCTTTTTCAGGGAAAGAACCCGTTTCACTTCTTTTAACACACGCGGCATTTCGAACGGTTTGTCGACAAAACCATCCACCGCGATCCCTTCCATCAGGCTCTCGAACTCGCCCCGGCTCGTCATGACGATCACCGGCATTCGGGGCTTCCCATGTTTGGTGGACACGGCACGCAGGAAATCAAAACCGTCCTTGCCCGGCATCCGGATATCCAGCATGACCAGGTCGATCGGGCCTTTCTTGAGCATTGCGAGGGCCTTGTCCACACTTTGCGCCGTCGCGATCGCGTATCCTTCTTCCGAAAAATGGATCTTCAGAAAATCCCCAATGGACGGTTCATCGTCCACGATCAAGATGTTTTCTCCGCTCATAACACCTCCCCGGGCACTTCGCCCAGATCGAACTTGAAAGGATTTATAAAAAAGATTTTTCCTCCGTTGAGAAAAAACGGGGGCGCATTTTTATTTTTTACTGTAAGGAGCGAAGGGTTTTGGCGGGTTCTTGACTCGTTCCGGATCCGGGATCGGCAATCCGTAACCCATATCCGGAAAATCCACGGGGATGAAAAAAGTAGCAAGGTGGATCAACCCTCCGGCCGTGTAGATCACTCCTTCACCGATCCCCGCCGAATAACCGACCCAGGGTTTTTGATACTTGGTGTTCTGAGCCTCAGCCCAAGGCGTCATCCAACCCAATAAAGAATTCTTGATGCCAAAGCAGAATTTCCCCCAAGTCTTCCCTCCGTAGCCTTGTTTTTCCATCCAGGGAGACGCCGCATATCCGGGCGTTACGGTAAATAGAATAAGACCGGCAGACACAACGAGCGCCACAAGGAACCGTTTATCTCTGATATTCATAAGCGATCCCGCCTTGAGGCAGTGGGATATCAAGCGGTAGAGGGAAAGTTGCTGCGTGGAGAATACCACCGGTCGTATTCGTAAAGAAATAAACGATCCCCTTACCGACACCTAAAAAGAAATTCTGATCTTTGGCGGGTTCGAAAAAGAGAGCCGTCCAACCCGCGGTGATATTGAGGAACCCGAATCCTAACTTTTGAGAGATCTTTCCAAGATAAGTGGGCTCTTGGGTCCAATCGCTGGCTTTAAATGATCCGGCATAAGCAGAACCGGCCACGACGAGAGACAGAGCAAGGGCCACAAACATCCGTACCCAGCCGGGAGAGGACAAAATCTTTCGTGATTTCATAAGCGGAAAAATACTACTGTTTTAGCGGGTATAAGTCAAGAAAACGAACGGACCGCACGGAGGATCCCGAGGGATAAAGGGCTGGGCCCACAGGCCCTGGCGGCCGGCGATGCGGCAGCCAAGGCCCGCGAGCTTCCCGGTTCGTCCTTTCCTCAGGTTGATCAGTTGAGTTTGGTAATATTGAAACGGAACTGGGGGTCCAGCTGACTGAGCTCCTGAACTAAATGCAGGATCTTATTTTTCAATTCCGGGGCCCTCGTCGAAAGCCATCCCTGATAGGCTTCGAGGAACTGTTCCATCTTGATGTCCCGCAGGTGGTCCTTTTCATAACCGCTCAGTTTCACGAGAAAATGCTGGAACGCCTGCTCACGGAAACACTCGATGAACCTGAAATAATCTTCTTTGACGCCGGTAAGGATATGCCTGTAAACGTCGAATTGACCCGCGATCTTACCGAGCACTTCCCCCACACCCGTTTTTTTGTCATAGACCCCGGCGTGGCAGCGTGAGGCCTGATTGTAATAAAGGATCGCGGACAAACGTTCTTCGCTTTTTTCATCAGGGATGTCTTTCTTCAACGAAAACCGCTTGGCCAATTGGGGATCAGGATTGAAGATCGTGGACTGAACAAGCAAATGGTCGGCGTTGACCTTGAAGATGAAATACCGAAGCATCGGATCGTCGGTCTCTCGAACCCATTCAAAAACCTCGTGTGAGTTGGTTGAAAGAAAGGGATCCGCCATATCATGATATTCCGGCAGTGAAACAGCAAAAAGCAGATGCGCTAGATAGATATTCACATCCTCATCAAAAACAAGCGACCGTGCCAAACCACGGGACCTGTCTTTGGCTTTTAAGATGGACTCTAAAAGGAAATAGATCGCCGACTCCCGATCCTCGCTCGAGAGGCTGAAATACAAATAGGGCGTTTTGAGATCCTGTTCCTCCTTCTCATTCATCCTAATTTCCTCCCTTTTATAGATATAGCAATATATAACACACACATATTTTCTATCATTATTGCCTTCTACGGGAAACATAACATGGCAATATAAAAAAGTCAAATCTATCATATGAATACATTGGCATCGCAACCGATTGAAAACAAAGGGGTTACAAATTAAACCAAAAACAAATTCATAAGGGTTGAACTTTTCACAACTATGAAGGGGGTTATTGCGAACAGAAGATGCTAGGCAGGCTTTAGAACGCTCCGGACGGAATCAAGGAACTTGCGGGTCTTAAGAACTTTTCCGAGACGGTAATTGAGGAAGGTCGTAATGAGGGTCTTGATCTGGTTTTCGATTGCGGAGCTGTGGGACACGCGAAGGCAATCCCCTAGCACGTCTTTGCTATAAGAACGCAGGACCGCGAGCGCGCCGGAACCCACGGGCAGCGCGGCGGTATCCTTCGAGCGGCATCGCTCACAGATAAGCGCTCCGTGACGGATAGAAAAGAAACCTTTTTCAAGAGGTTTTGCGCCGCATTCCAGACAGCTCTCAAGAAAAGGGAGCCAGCCCATTTCCCTGAGAAGCTGTGTCACAAAGACCGTTTCAAGACGCGAAGACGGGATCACGGGCAGAAATCGAAAACTCTCTTTCAAAAGGTCGAAGATCTTCGGGTGCGGGTCCTGGACCTCGGTCAGCTCGTCCACCAGTTCACAGAAATAACTAGCATATGCGATCCCGTCCAACCGGTCGCGAAGCGCGTGATGGCTTTCAAGGATCGAAGCATCCGAGATCAGATGAAGATCCGAACGTTTTTTTTCGTAAAAGACATATTCCGCATGGGTGAAAAGCTCATATCCCGCCTGGCGGATCTCCCCTTCCCGGTGCACGCCCTTCACTACCCCGCGTACTTTTCCGAGTCGTGGCGTAAAAAATGTCACGATGAGGGAACTGGAACGGAACGGCATTGTCTTCAGGACGAGGGCTTCAGTCTTGTGAATGCTCATACAACTATGCCGTTCGTCAAGTTCGTAACGGAATTCCCCCTCTTTCGCGAAGAGGGGGATGGGGACACAGAGGATTCTGGCAGAAAATCACCGGACACCATACTACATCTTTTTCTTTTTCACGCGCGTGAGGATCTGGCTCTGCTTGCGGTGCATCTTCTTGAACGCAACGCGGTCTTTGTCTTCATAGCCCATGAGATGCAGGATCCCGTGGCAGAGACAATAGTGCAGCTCCTCTTCAAAGGTATGTTCGTATTCCTTGGCTTGCGCACGGATCGTGGGAAGGCAGAGCGCGATATCCCCAAGAAAATCGATATCTTTGCGGCGAAGAACTTGCGCGGGAAGCATTTCTTTCAAATGCCCGGGAGATTTTTTCTGGCTGAACGCGAGTACGTCCGTGGACCACGCGTGGCGGAGATAGCGGCGGTTGAGCTTGCGCATCTCGGGACCGTCCACAAGGACCACGCTCAGCACAGCCCTTTTAAAACCCAGGTCCTTCAGGATCTTTGTGGCGATCTTTGTGAGCGTGCCCTCCGAAACCTTGATCCGCGGGCAATCCTGTTTCAGATAGATCTCATACGCCATAACGGGACCTCAACAGGCACCTTGTGGAGACAGGCGATCCATGAATGCCCGGCCCCTAAAGACCTTGAAAGTGCGGGATTTCACGGAATCAGCCCTGGTCCCGCGCCCATATCGGTTGAATGGATTCGCGGTACTGTACCGTTGACCCGTGAAAACAAGATAGAAACAGCACTAAAATTCTTCCTGGGCTTTTTTACGTTCGTGCTTTTCATAGGCCTTGATGATCTCTTGCACGAGCGGGTGGCGCACGACGTCTGTTTCGTTCAAATAGATGAACTGGATGTCCGGGATATCAGCGAGGATATTGCGGATCTCAACAAGCCCGGATTTTTTCGGGGACGGCAGATCGATCTGGGTGATGTCGCCTGTGATTACCACCTTGGAGGTCATCCCCAGGCGCGTCAGGAACATCTTCATCTGATTGTGCGTACAGTTCTGCGCTTCATCGAGGATCACATAGGAATCGTTCAAGGTCCGGCCGCGCATATAAGCGATCGGTGCGATCTCGATCGCCCCTCGCTCGGTGTAACGGGCCACTTCATCGAATTCGAGCATGTCATAGAGCGCATCATAAAGCGGCCGGAGATAAGGATTCACCTTGGCCGCAAGGTCCCCGGGCAAAAATCCGAGATTTTCCCCCGCTTCCACAGCGGGACGGGTCAAGATAATACGGGCCACATATTTTTTCTTAAGCGCTTCAATAGCCGCGGCCATGGCGAGATAGGTCTTTCCGGTACCCGCGGGACCGATGGAGATCACGATATCGCGCGCCTGCATGGCCTTCAGATACGCCAGCTGGTTCTCGCTCCGCGCCTGGATCACTTTCCCGCGATGGAAGAAATGGATCCCCCCGCCCTGCGGAGGTGTAACACGGGCCTCAATTTTGGAACTGGTCTCTGCGTTTGCCTTGTCCGGCAAACGGCCGCCTCTACGGATCATTTCGAGCATCCGGACAAAAAAACGGGCTGCTTCTTCCACGTTCTTTTTGTCGCCCATGATCTTCATCCGGTCATTACGCGCCACGATCTTAACGCGGTGGTCCTTTTCAGCCTGCCGGACGTTCTTGTCTAAATTACCGTAAAGAGCCTTCGCTTCGTCGTTGGAATGCAGCTTGATCAGTTTTTGCAAGAGGGATCCCCTTTTTTATACCTTGGGACGCTCGAGCCACATCCGCTTGGCGTCGAGATTGAGTTCTTTGAGCTGCCGCTCGGTCGCGGGTGACGGGGCATCGGTCATGAGACAGGTGCCCTTCTGCGTTTTCGGGAACGCGATCACTTCACGGATGGATTCCCGGTTC
>CAZPCF010000084.1:0-7577 GCA_964585045.1 uncultured bacterium | reverse complement strand
GTTGCAAAGCGCGAAGAAATATTGTATAATCCAAGATCAAGAAGCGCGAAACTTCGAATCATCGAGAAAATATCATGAAAGGCAGCGGAAAAATACTCATTCTTATAGTCATTCCTGTCTGCGCGATGCTTTTTTATGTGCATCTCCAGGTCGCTTCCGTGCTCGTTTCTTTTGACATTCATAAAAGTTCCCGTAGTGTCGCCGAGAAGCAGGAACTGCTCCGGAGATTCCAGTACAAGGTTGATCAGTTGAGGGCCCCCCGCCTTCTTGAAGAGAAGATGAAACGTCGCGACATGGGATTGGCGCTTCCCAACAAGGTCCAGGTGGTGGAAGTGCCACCCGTTCCCGAGTTCGTGATCCCGATGGAGCAGGATCAAAAAGTCGTACGGACTTTTTCTGCCGAGGTCACGAGTTTTCTTGGCCGGTGGATCCAAACGGCCCAGGCCAAGACCGATCTTTCCTCGTAAAAAATGCGTGCGCTGCTTTCGCCGCGTCGATTCTGGTTCCTCTACATTGTACTCCTTATTCTGTTCTGTCTTATTATCTATCAGATCGTCCAACTTGCCTGGTTCCATCAGTCCTCGCTTCTTGCTTTAGCGCACCGCCAGCATTATTTGGCGATCGATACACCGGCCTTGCGAGGGCCTATCACGGACCGTAATGGAAAAGAGTTCGTTACCAATCTCAAGATCCCATCCATTTACGCGGTACCACGCGCTCTGAAGGACGAGGAACGCGCGGACCTCAGCCGTAAGGTCGCGAAGATCCTGGGGCTTGACCCGAAGTGGGTGATGGAGCGTTTGAGCCGGGATAAATCGTTCGTGTGGATCAAACGGCGCGTAACTTTTGAGGAGTCTGAAAAGATCCGGAAACTCGAGCGGCCCGAACTCGGGATCCTGGAGGAATACAAGCGATTCTACCCCCAGGGAACGATGCTCGCCCAAGTGCTCGGATTTTCCACGGTGGACAATCAGGGTGTGGAGGGGATCGAGCGATCCATGGATGGCGATCTTCGAGGGAAGCCCGGCAAGCGTGTGACCCAACGCGATGCTCTGGGACGGGAGATCAAGGCTTTCGAAATAAAAAGCCTGCCAGTAGTGGACGGGAACCGTGTTGTGTTGACTATCGATCAGCATCTCCAGTATCTGACAGAAAAAGCGTTGGAACGGGCCTTCAAACAGTGGAAAGCGAAAGGTGCGTGGGCGGTCGTAATGAACCCGAGGACCGGCGAGATCTTGGCAATGGCGAATCAGCCCGGTTTTGATCCCAATCATTACGCCAGTGTGGGGCCGGATGTAAAGCGCAATCGGGCGATCACGGATATGTACGAGCCGGGCTCGGTGTTCAAGATCGTGGCGGCAAGCGGTGCCTTGAACGAGGGGACGGTCACGCCGGAGACGGTCATCAATTGCGAGAATGGGAAATGGAATTATGGCGTCAAGGTGCTGCACGACGTTCATCCTTACGGCATGCTCCCCATGATGGAAGTGATCGTGAAATCGAGCAATATTGGAACCGTGAAGATCGCGCTCAAAATGGGCGCGCAGAAATTTCAAGATTACGTAAAAGGTTTCGGATTTGGGACCTCGACCGGTATCGATCTGGCCGGGGAGGCGCCCGGGTTTACAAGGCCTCCGTCCCAATGGTCCAAGACCTCCCCGTATAATATTCCCATGGGGCAGGAGGTCATGGTGACTTCGATCCAAATGGTGACGGCCATGTCCGTGATCGCCAACGGAGGCTATCTCATGAGACCTTACATTGTCTCCAAGGTCCAGGACCCGGCGGGTGTAACGATCAAAGAGAAGAAGCCCTACATCAGGCAAAGGGTGATCAAGCCCGAAGCGGCCGCGACAATGCGTGAGATCCTGACACAAGTGGTCGAAAGAGGAACGGGGACCAAGGCAAAGATCCCGGACGTGCGGGTGGGCGGTAAGACCGGCACTGCCCAGAAGATCCTGCCCGGAGGTAAAGGTTATTCTCACTCTTCCTTCATGTCTTCCTTTGTAGGGTTTGCTCCTGCAGATGATCCCCGCTATGCCATGGTCGTCGTGCTGGACGAGGCAAGGCCTCTTTATTATGGCGGTACGGTTGCTGCCCCCGTGTTCAAGGAAGTCATGGAAGCGGCGCTTTTGACCCAAGGCTCGCGGCCCCGTCAGGAAAGCGCTACTCCACTTACGCCCGAGCAGGTCGCTGCCACAGCCGATCTGGCGGTCGATGATTAATGCCTTCGATTGAATACTCCCCGTGAGGGTGCTATAATCCACGCCGTTTTACGATCCCGCCTGGACTGCCATTAGTGGATTAGATAAAAAGATAAAGCCATTACAAATTAGTAATACTGGGGCACCTTGATCTCTGTAAAGAAACTTTAAGGAGAGGAGGACCGCCTCCGATGTCTATTGAAAATTTTAATTAAAGTTCATCGGGGCGTTCTAATTCTTGGTCAAAATTGACAGGTGAATTAGGACTGTCCCAACGATCCATTGATTTATTGATTGTACGTCGGGGCGTAGCACAGCCTGGTAGTGCGCTCGGTTCGGGACCGAGAGGCCGTAGGTTCAAATCCTATCGCCCCGATTTTTCTATTAAATAAAGAAACAAGAAAATCGGGACCTGGCTTGCGAGCCAGGTCCCTTGACAGTGACCCAGATGGAATGCAAGAGAGAGATCAACAAAAAGAGCTGCAATTGCTCCTATGACCCCTGCCATCGCAAAGGGATCTGCTGTGAGTGCGTGGCTTACCATCGGAGTCAGAACCAGTTGCCTGCCTGTTATTTTCCCAAGGACATCGAAAAAACATATAATCGGTCCGTAGAAAAATTCCTTTCGCTTCATTCCTCGAAAAAAGGATAAATGTTGGTCGTGGGCTTTATTGATCTTAACAAACCAAAATCCTGAAAAGGAAGGGAGTCGAAAATGAGGACGAGCCTCCTGAAGTTGATGTGCGTTTCTTTGTTGGTGTTGGGTCTTAGCTTGGGCGGGAGCATTGCTCTTGCCGAAGATGGAGATTCGAACCCTGCGGGTTGGAGCAAGGGTGAGAAGAAAGGCTGGACGGGGAACGTTCCCCCGGGGTTAGCGAAGAAAGAAGCTGAAAAAGCCTCGAACCAAGCTAAATACGAGGCTAAAAAGGCTGAAAAAAAAGCTGAACGGGGAGCGAAAAAAGCTGAAGAGAAATCTGAGCGCGAGGTTAAAAAAGCTGAAAAAAAATCCGAGCACGGAGCCCAAAAGGCTGAAAAGAAAGCAAAACACGAGGTCAAGAAAGACGAAAAACAAGCTGAGAACGAGAAGATGAAGGCCGAAAGAGAAGCTAAGCGGCAGCAGCGGGAAGCTGAAAAACAGAAGTTGAAAGCCGAAAGAGAAGCTGAAAAGCAGAAGCTGAAGGCTGAGCGAGAAGCTAAAAAACAACAGCGCGAGGTTGAGAAAGAAGCCAAGAAAAAACAGCGCGAGGCTGAAAAAGAGGCAAAGAAGAAACAGAGCGAAGCCGAAAAGGCCAAGCGAAAAGCCGAACGGGAAGCCGAGAAAACGCGCCGTGAAGCGGAAAAGAACGTGTAGAAAACAAAAAAATCTACCGTTATGTGATAAGCTCACCGAGAAAGGCGTTGCCTTCCCAAAGGCGGCGCCTTTTTTGTGCATCGAGTATTTTCAGGATTTTTGAATATAGGACCACTAGAAAACAATGAATTCCTCCAGAAAAAAAGCCATTATTGTTGGTTCAAGCAGCGGGATCGGACGCGCCCTGGCCAAGAAACTGTCCGCGGAGGGTTACCTTGTTGCATTGACCGGCCGATCGCTTGAAAAATTGCAGGAGTTGCAAAAGGAGCTTTCAGGGGAAAGTCTCGTCCGGCAGCTCGACGTTCGCAACACACGCGAGGCGATCCATGGCCTCCGGAATACGATCATGAGTTTACAGGACCTGGACCTGATGATCATCAATGCCGGAGTGCTTTTTCATAATGAGAAATTGCAATGGGACCTGGAAGAAGAAATGATCAGGGTGAACGCGCTCGGCTTTGCCGCTATGGCCAACGTGGCCGTGGATTATTTTTTACAAAAAGGCGCCGGATGCATCGTTGGGATCTCTTCCGTGGCTTCTCACCGCGGGAGTGGCCGTTCTCCGGCCTATAACGCCTCCAAAGCCTTTATTTCCAACTATATGGAGGGCTTGCGACAGAAATTTTCAAATACGGCCATCAAGGTCGTAGATATCCGCCCCGGTTTTGTTGACACGGAAATGGTGCGTGGCCGCAAAGGACTCTTTGGGATCATTTCTCCCGAGAGAGCAGCGGAAGATATCTATAAGGCCCTTCAAAAAGGAAAAAAGATCGCGTATGTGCCATCCTGGTGGGAGATCGTGATGTGGTTCGTCAGGCGTCTTCCAGAATCTGTGTATCACTGGGGTTACCGTCGCCATCTTGCCTGGGAGAAAAAAACGTCCGAGACTTGATTGTGAGAAAATTAAGCCATCCTGAACTTGTGAACCGCCAGCAAACCCGGCAAAAGGAACCGAAGCTTCCATTTTGCGTGGTCTTGAACCACATCCGAAGTCTCTACAATGTCGGTTCGATCTTCAGAACGGCCGATGGTGTTGGAGTTGAAAAATTATGGATCTGTGGCATCACCGGCCATCCGCCGGACACCCAGATCTCCAAGACCGCGCTTGGCGCCGAGGGGAAAGTGCCTTGGGAGTACCGCCGGGATGCCTGCGAAGTATTACGTGAGTTGAAGATCCGAGGTTATCAGATCGTCTTTCTCGAACAGCTTGCCGAGAGTACTCCTTATCAGGATTTTCATCCCTCCGGTCCCGTGTGTCTTGTTCTTGGTAATGAGATCTCCGGAGTATCCGAGGAGTTGGTTGCGCTTTGTGACAAAACCCTTGAGATCGAAATGGCAGGAGCAAAGAACTCCTTAAATGTTTCTGTTGCTTTTGGAGTAGTTGCTTTTCATATTGGGAATTTTCTAAGAAAGGATTTTGCTCAACGCACAACGCCTGCCTGCCGGCAAGGCAGGAGCAAAGCACAACGTATTTTTAAAAACGTTGAGCGTTGAACGTTGTGCGTTGCGCGCGTTTATGAAACGAATACAGGTTTTTTTTAGCGGGACGGTCCAAGGTGTGGGATTCCGTTTTACCGCAGAGAGGCTTGCCCGGCGCTTTCCCATCACCGGGTTTGTCCGGAATCTCGAGGATGGCCAGGTCGAAGTGACCGCGGAAGGCGAGGAGGCGTCCTTGGTGGAATTCCTGACGGCGATCCGGGAGTCCGGTATGAAAAATTATATCCGTGATGTTGAGACGCATTGGTCCAAAGCGGAAGGCGTTTTTAAACATTTCAGCGTCGCATATTGAAATCGGATGTTAGTGACATCTCAAAACCAGATGACAACAATAGGATAAAGGAGATGGGAGATAGGATGGCGGGCGAAGTAAAAGCTGAAAACCAAAGATCTTGTGTTATCCTGCATCTTTCATCCGCTTGACATGGGAAAAATGCGCTACGCGGTTTTTGCCGACATTCACGGAAATCTGGAAGCCCTCGAGACAGCGCTGGAGTATGTCGAAAAGCACCGTTTGTCACAGTTCATGGTTTTGGGAGATTCCGTGGGCTACGGCGCGAACCCGAATGAATGCCTGGAGTGGTCGCTTAAAAACGGTGGGCTTCATGTGTTAGGAAACCACGAAGCGGCGGTTATCCACGATAAGGTCCGCGAGAAATTCACGGCCTCGGCACGCGAAGCGATCGAGTGGACATCGGGAAGATTGAGGCCTGAGCTCACCGCCAAGATCCAGGACCTCTCTTATCTTCAGAGCGATGGGGGCATCACTTTGGCGCATGGCACGCTGCACAGTCCCGAGGAGTTCCACTATCTGTTTGATGAAAGCGATGCGTACAAATCGTTCTTGGCTCTACGCACCCCCTTGGGTTTTGTCGGCCACAGCCACGTGCCGTGTTTTTTTGCGGAAAAAGAGGGAACGGGGGGCCGTTTGAAGGAAGGCGTTCTAAAGCTCCGGAAAAATGAACGGTATCTCCTGAATCCCGGGAGTATCGGCCAGCCGCGCGACCGGGATCCCCGGCTTTCATTCGGTGTCCTTGACGAAAGCGAATTAACGTTTGAAATCGTGCGCCTGCCTTACGATAATAGGAAAGCCTCAGAGAAGATCCTGGCTGAAGGCTTACCGGCGTCCCTAGCGTACAGGTTACTTTAAAAATTTAAGGAGCGCCTGGGACAGCACTGGCTTCCGATTAGAAATTAATGGTAGCCAGGCGTCCTTGGCTTACCGGCTTCTTTAGCGCAACGGTCAACGCTCAACGCGCAACGTGAGGATCTGTCGTTGAGCTTTGCGCCTGCCTTGCCAGCAGGCAGGCGTTGTGCGTTGCGCTCAGTATAGGAAAACACATGAATTTATCGGTTGCGAAAAAGAAAATAAACGAACTACGGGAAACAATTGAGCGCCACAACCGTCTTTATTACCTTGAGGCGAGGCCCGAGATCTCGGACCGCGACTACGACCGTTTGATGCGGGAGCTTATGGATCTTGAGCAGGCCTTTCCCGGGCTCACTACTCCCGATTCACCTTCCCAGCGTGTCGGCGGCGCTCCGCTTGAGAAATTCCGGACGGTTGAGCACAAAGTCCCGATGCTTTCATTGGATAACACTTATTCCCGGGAAGAGCTCCAGGATTTTGACGGACGTGTGGCAAGGGTCCTGGGGGCCGGCCGGTATGACTATTTTGTGGAAGAAAAAATTGACGGTGTTTCCATCACGCTTATCTATGAAAATGGCTTTCTCAAGCTCGGTGCCACGCGGGGAGATGGGAGGTACGGGGATGATATCACGGAGAATATCAAGACCCTCGGTTCCATCCCGCTCAGGATACCGGCCCCCGAAAGCTCCTTTCAAGGTCCGGTTCCAAAACTTCTTGAGGTGCGCGGTGAGGCCTACATTTCAAAAGATCAATTCGAAAAGATGAATGCGGGCAAAGAAAAGAACGGCGAAGAGCTTTTTGCCAATCCCCGGAACGCCTGCGCCGGCAGCCTGAAACTGCTCGACCCGAAGCTCGTCGCTCGGCGCAAACTCGACGCCCTGATCCATGGCTTGGCACGTTATGAAGGAAAAGACGGACCCCAAAGCCAAAGTGAAGCGATGGCGTTCCTGAAGGAACTCGGCTTCAAGGTGATCCCCGACGCGCGAAAATGCAAAGGCATGGACGAGGTCTTTGGCGTGATCGATGAGGTTGGGAAAAAACGCGCGAAACTCCAGTATGAGATCGACGGCGTAGTCGTCAAAGTCGACCGCTTCGGGGACCAAAAGACACTGGGGATGACCTCCAAATCCCCGCGCTGGATGATCGCCTACAAATACCCGGCGGAGCAGGCTGAAACCGTCCTTGAAGATATCAAGATCCAGGTCGGCCGTACCGGAGTTCTGACGCCCGTGGCGATCCTGAAACCCGTCCAGCTTGCCGGGACGACCGTGTCACGCGCGAGTCTCCACAACCAGGATGAGATCGAGCGGCTGGACACGCGGCATGGCGACATTCTATGCGCAAGTGCATAGATTGTCAAAATCAAAAAATCGAT
>CAZPCF010000083.1:0-7656 GCA_964585045.1 uncultured bacterium | reverse complement strand
TTGACGACCGGGACGAACGCGCCGGGGTGAAATTCAACGATGCGGACCTGGTCGGTATCCCCACGCAGATCGTGATCGGCGAGCGCAGTCTCAAAGAAGGCAAGGTCGAGGTCAAAAGCCGCCGGACCGGCGAGACGAAGCTCATTGATCTTCACTCCATTATTTCTTCTTTTTCTTAGTTCCCGCCTTAAATTTACGCAGGCTTTTTAAGAACCTCAATAACATAGAGAAGCGGCGTGTTGTCTCTCTCGATCTGGTAAAGAATTTTTCCTGGCATAGCTTTATGGAGTCCCCCTTTGGTGGTGGACAGATAGATATCGGGATCGGTGCGCACCACTTCGAAACGTTCCCTGAGCGCGGGTGTTTGCTCCAGATAATAGCTGATCTGGGATGGGTGCGATGCGTTCATAACCCGGATCTTTCTGTTGAAGCCGGGGTGATAATTCTTGATCACCCACAAAATACCCTCCCGGTAGGAATTTCCCCAGTAATCTGTCTCATATCTTTTCGCTGCTTTTGCCAGCCCTCCCGCCGGGATGCGATTAAAGTAAACCGTTTCGTAGGGGTGAAGATAGCGCATGTCCATAACCGTGAGGCATAAGGAAAAGGCGATCGCGAGGCTCAAAAAAATCTTGATCCACCGTGCTATTTTGGAATGAAGGAACGAGGCGAAGGAGATGCCACCCAGAATGGCCAGCAGGGGGATCGAAAAAAGGAGGTGCCGGTACCCGTCAAATTGCACGGTCAGCAGGCTTGCCGTTAAAACGGGGAACGTAAAGCAAAAAATGAGGAAGCCCACCTGCAGCTGTTTGGCGGCCCATGTTTTTTTTATCACACTCAAGATGGAGAGCATCCCGCCAAGAAAAAGGGCTATGAATAAGAATTCTGGAAGTGTGGCAAGGATCAATTTGAACATGTACGATTTTGGAAGAACAAACGTCTTGAAGTAATGCCCCTCAAAAAAAACCGTCGTACCACGGTTCACATCCCAATGGACGGCTTTTAAGGCAGCCTGGAGAGGATTTAGAACAGGATTAAGTTGTGCCCATGGCCACCCTACAAGCATGGCGGGCCAGGCCACCATGAAAATCCCTATAAAATTTCGAATAAGATAACCTAAGATCTGTTTCATGGAATACGTCGCACGGCGGAGATGAAGCGTTCCTTGGTTTCCAAGCCACAGCAACCAGTAGCCCATGAGGTAAGGCAGGACGATAAAAAGTCCGCCGATCCGGACGGCCAACATCAGACCCAGGGGAAGACCTATTTTAAAAAGGTCTTTTGAGGGAAGTCTGGGGAGGTTGTCATAAGTCGAAAGAATGGCGTAGAGAGTTGTCAGAAGTAAAGCCGCGAAGGGAATATCGGCGGGATTGTTGAACATATGGCCATAGAAAACAGGGTGCAGGACGAGGAAAAGAATTGTGAAAAATCCAGCAAGATAACCGGAAACATATTGGGCGATCTTGAAGGACATAAAAATGGCCCAGAGGCCAAAAAGGGCACCCAGGAGATGACGGGTTTCGAAATAACCCCACGGGGATAAAAGGCTCGCCCATTGGGCAAGAGTGTCAAAAAAGCCACCGTAAAGAAAAAAAGAGGGGTGATGGAGTACCGCTGTATCCCGGAAAAAGGATTGGTACCATCTGATAATAAGTTCTCCATACGTCCGATGATATTGCTCGTCCCATGTGACACCATAATCCCGGAAGGTTTTACAGATGATCAGGAATGTAAGGCCCAAGAGGATGAAGCTGAGAAGCTTTGCGGTTTTGTTCATGGAGATGGGGCGCCTTTTCTTGTGTTCAGACTACGGCTATCTTGGGTGAATAGTTAATGAAAAATTCACTTAAAATCCTGTAGGATAGCATCCATGCAATGGCCTAAAAAATTCATTCACATCGATATGGACGCGTTCTTTGCGGCGGTGGAACAGCGCGACCGCCCGGAACTCAAGGGCAAACCCGTGATCGTGGGCGGGAACCCGCAAAGCCGCAGCGTTGTGAGCACCTGTTCTTATGAAGCCCGGAAATTCGGCATTCACTCCGGCATGCCGGCCGCGCAGGCCAAGCGTCTTTGCCCCGGCGGTGTTTTTCTCTGCCCCGATTTTGAAAAATACAGCGCTGCTTCAAGATCCATCATGTCGATCTTTCACACCTACACGCCTTTGGTCGAGCAGGTATCGCTCGATGAAGCGTATCTCGATGTATCGGAGAACAAGCTTCATCTTGAGGATCCTGTGAAACTTGCGGCCCTGATCAAACAGCATATCTTTGCCGTAACGAAGCTCACCGCATCCGCCGGCGTGGCGCCCGCCATGTTCCTGGCGAAGATCGCTTCCGATATGGAAAAACCGGATGGCCTGACCGTGGTCACTCCCGACAAAGTCCTGGAATTCCTGAAGGACCTTCCGGTACGGAAGATCCCGGGCGTCGGCCCGCGCACCGAAGAGATCCTTCACGGGATGACGATCAACACGTGCGGAGATATTTGGGGCGTGAAACCTCAGGACCTTTGCGCGAAACTGGGAAAATGGGGGCTTGAGCTTTTTCACAAAGCGCGCGGGGAAGAGAACCGGGAAGTGGACCCCCATTGGGAACGGACGCAGCTTAGCGCCGAGGAGACATTCCCAAAGGACATGACAGACGTGCCGTGGCTTAAACGGAAACTTGCGCAGCTTGCGGAACATGTTTTTTACGATCTGAAACAGGAAGGGCGTTTCGGAAGGACCGTCGTACTCAAGGTGAAATACCATGATTTTGAGCAGATCACGCGCTCAAAGACGCTTACCGCTCCGCCCCAGGATTGGCACATCCTTCACGAGATCGCCTGTGATCTATTAAAGAAGAAAACCCTCGCCGGAAGAAAACCTATCCGTCTCTTGGGGCTCGGAGTGAGCGGGCTCGGGAACAGGGACGAGTTTTCCGCTCCCGCGCAGGGGGAGCTCTTTTAAACGTAAGGCGTACGGTGAGAGGCGTACGGCGCATGCGTTCTGTTTGTTTTCGCCGTACTCCGTACGCCTTACGCCGTACCGGTTTGAATTCCTTGCGCATCCGGGATAAATTCATATAATCGTGGTTCTTACCCCAACTTGATTTTTTTTACATAAGTGGTAGTTGGGGTTGCCCCAATTTCCGCTTTGCGGAAATTGATAGGAATTAGGACTATGCCAAAGACACTTTTCGAAAAAATATGGGATTCGCACGTGGTGAGGACTTTTCCGGACGGAACGGCCCTTCTTTATATCGATCGCCAGCTTGTCCACGAAGTGACGAGCGCACAGGCCTTTGAAGGGCTGCGCCTTTCGGGCCGCAAAGTCCGCCACCCCGAACTCACGTTCGCCACAATGGACCACAATGTGCCGACCGATAGTGACCGCTTCAATATCAAAGACCTTGTCGCCAAGGCGTCGCTTGAGGCGCTTGACCGGAACTGCAAGGAATTCGGCGTCACGCTTTATGATCTTCATAGCGACAAACAAGGTGTGGTCCATATCGTCGGCCCCGAGCTGGGGATCACGCTTCCCGGCACAACCATCGTCTGTGGAGATTCCCATACGGCAACGCACGGTGCTTTCGGTGCGCTCGCGTTCGGTATCGGGACCTCCGAAGTGGAACACGTGCTTGCGACCCAGTGCCTGCTGCAGAAAAAACCAAAGACCTTCAAGGTCGAATTCACGGGACGGGTGAAAGAACCTGTCTCCGCGAAAGATATGATCCTTAAACTGATCGGGATGATCGGGACCGCAGGCGCCACGGGCTGCGCGATCGAATATTGCGGCGAGGCGATACGAGCTCTTTCCATGGAAGCACGCATGACCGTTTGCAACATGACGATCGAGGCCGGTGCGCGTGCGGGCATGATCGCACCGGACGAAGAGACATTCCGGTACGTGGCTGAAGGGAACCGCCCGTATGCACCGAAAGGAAAGGACCTTGAAAAAGCCCTGGCTTACTGGAAAACCCTTTTCTCCGATCCGGGGGCAAAATTCGATAAAGAACTTACGATCGATGCGTCCAAGATCGCGCCGCAAGTGACCTGGGGGACAAGCCCCGGCATGGTCACGGATGTGGACGCGTGCGTTCCGGAGCCGGATCAGGTTCCGGGTTACAGCAAGGCGGATGTCGAGAAGGCCTTGAGTTATATGGGGCTCAAGTCCGGAATGCCGACCACGGATATCAAGATTGATACTGTTTTTATCGGGAGCTGTACAAATGGTCGCATTGAAGACTTGCGCGTTGCGGCAAAATATCTCAAGGGCCGGAAGATCGCGAGGACCGTTCGTGTGTTGGTCGTACCCGGTTCCCAGCAGGTGAAGAAACAAGCGGAGGCCGAAGGGCTCGATAAGATCTTTTTGGCATCGGGCTGCGAATGGCGTGAGTCCGGGTGCAGTATGTGTCTTGCCATGAATCCGGACCAGTTAAAACCGCAGGAACGTTGTGCGGCCACTTCCAACCGTAATTTTGAAGGGCGTCAGGGCAAGGACGGCCGAACGCATCTTGTGGGCGCCGAAATGGCAGCTGCGGCAGCTGTGGCAGGCCATTTCGTGGATATCCGGGACCTTAAAATATAAAATTGAACCCAGCACACACTGCGTCAATGTGATTCTGTCACATTGACGCAGTGTGAGTGGGGTAAAGGAGAAAGTAAATTGGAAGCATTCAAGAACTTCAGAGGGGTGATCCTGCCGCTGGATCGTGCGAACGTTGATACCGACGCCATCATTCCGAAGCAATTCCTGAAATCCATAGCACGAACGGGATTCGGGAAATCCCTCTTTTATGACTGGCGGTATCTCCCGGGAGAAAAAAACAATCCGGAATTCATCCTGAACCGGGAGGAGTATCGAGGCGCGACGATCCTGGTCGCCCGCAACAACTTTGGATGCGGTTCCAGCCGTGAACACGCGGTCTGGGCGATCTGCCAGTACGGGTTCCGGGTGGTCATTGCCCCATGGTCCGGACAGGGGAAAGACCGTACCCCGGGATTTGCGGATATTTTTAAGAATAACAGCGTGAAGAATGGCCTTCTGACCCTGGAGCTTTCTGAGGCAGAAGTTGAGAAGATCTTTCAGGCAGCTGACAAAGATCCGGGGATGGAGGCAACCGTCCATCTGGCCGACCAGACGGTGACCTTGCATGCTTCCCAAGAGATATCCTTCCATTTCGAGATCGACCCATCGGTCAAAGACCGGTTCCTTCAGGGGCTCGATGATATTGACATCACCCTTAAGGAAGAAAAAGCCATCCGCGAATTCGAAGCAAGACACAACACGCAACTCACACAAGCATAATACAACCCTTCTTGTCTTTTCCCGTCTCCCGGCGGGGCCAAGGTTTTTTTATTTTTTCATTAAGAAAAACCTTTGGAAAGCCGAAAGTAAAATGTAGCATATTGGACAGATCTCGTGGGAGCTTTGTCTGAACGTACGCCTGGATCGCATTTCTTTCTTGGACTCCAGCGCTGTACTTGCCTTTTTTGAACACAGGAAGGGCAAATACGGCACATTTTACGGCGAGGAGATTGGCTCCATGCAAAAACTCAGCGACAAAAAGATCAAGATCGTTTTCGGGAGTGGCCGGAACGCCTCTGAACCGTTGGTCCCCAAGAAGGGACTAACCCTTTTCGGCCTCTTTGCTTCCCCGAGGACTGAATCCCGCGGGAAAAATACCGCGACCGTCCCAAAAGAGCCTGCCCTCAAAAAACCTTCTCTTAATGTCCCGCGAGCCGATCTCATCGCAGTCAAGAACTGGGTCGCTCTGGAAGAAAAGATCGTCCACGACTATAAAGAGCAGAAAATAGCTCAATTCAAGGGCGTCGTTCCTTTGCCTAAAACCCCCGTGAAGCAACCCCGGCCCGCTTTTGAAACTTTCAGCACACAAACAGCAGCTTCTTCGTCTTCAAATGCTCCCAAACTCAAGGATCCTCGCCGTGATCCGGGAAAAACTTTCTCAAAGCTGGGAAGATTATTGTTGGTATGGGGGGGGCTTGCAGCGGGGGCCTTCGTGCTCTTATATTTTCAAGAGACCTTTCTGAATTGGGAAACTTCGCAGAGGCTCTCCCGGCTTCAAAGCGAGAAAGAACAGCTCAAACGGGCTTATACTGAGCTTAAGAACAATTCGGAGGCGCAAAGCGCTGAAATGAAATGGCTGGATAGCCAGCTTCATGACATGGCCTTGGAATCGAGAATAGCCAAAGCCGAGGGGATCGCTTATGAGCAAGGTCTTGAAAAAAGATACCGCGAGGAACTCATGCGGATCACTGCCCGTTATGAATCGGAAATCGCTGCCCTACGGAGTACGATGCAGACCCAAGATGCCATCGTGAGCGCCCTTAAGGCCCAGAGCCAGGCCTTTGACAGGATCATTGATCAAGCGGGCATGTCCGCCTTTTCAGGCGCTGTTGCCGGATTTTCACAAGAACCATTTTCAACGGGCGGGACTTCCGTGCTTCAAGGGGAGGTCACCTCGGTCAATGGGCTGCAAGGCTTCGTTGTGGTCAATATGGGGTCCGCTCAGGGGGTCCGTTCCGGGCGCTGGATCACGATCTCCCGGAGTGGCATTGGGCTGGCGGTCGGACGCATCGATCGGGTTTATCCCACCGCGTCCGTCGCTGTGCTTCGTAACGCGGGCATGTTGCAGGTGGTCCAAGAAGGCGATAGCGTTTCTTTTTCTTAACGCCCAAGTCATCTTTTTAATGTTTAAAAGGATCGACTGGGACAGGCCCTGACTTTCAATAGAAAGTTAATGAAAGTCAGGCGAACCTTGATCTTAGGGGAGTTATGTCAAAAGGCGTCGGCGTTTATATCGGTCGCAATGAAGTGATCGCGGTTTCTGCGATCCGCACGGCGACCGGGCCTCAGATCGCGTCCTTCGCGATCGAGCCCATCAATCCTGAAGGTTCGCAGGAACCCACCGTTGGCAAAGAAGCCCACAGGATCAAGAAAATAAGTCCGGACGCGCGGGCCATTCTCAAAGCCCTCGAAAAGATCAAAGAACCTGAGGCCTTCGTGAGTGTTGCCGTAAGCCCCCTACAGGTCGTGACCCGCCATTTCATCATGCCGGTTGTTCCCAAAAAAGATGAACCGGGTGCGGTCCGTAATGAAGCCAGCCGCTACGTTCCGTTCAAGATCTCCGACTCGGCGCTGGATTATCACGCGTTTCTGACCCACAAGAACGTTCTCTCGATCACGGTCACGGCGATCCGCGGTGAGGTCCTTGAAACATATCTCCACGACCTGCGCTCGGTATCCGCGAAAGTGCTTATGGTCGAGCCGATCTACAACGCTGTGGGACGTGCGTTCTCGGCTTTAAATATGGTCGGAAAGACCAAGACCCATGGTTTTGTGGTTCTTCAGTCCGACGGAAATGTGAACGTGACGCTTACTTCCAAAGGGATCGTATACCTTTCCCGCGATTTTCTTTTGAGCGGGAAAATGGAAGAGGACAAAACCCGGTTTCACAACGAGCTTAAAGCTTCCATGGAGTACTTCTACAAGCTGACCGGAGGCGAGGCGATCGGCCAGATCTTTTTAGCCGGGGCCGGAGACCTCAAGGTCTGGGTCGAGCATTTAGAACACGCGTTCAATTACACGATCCGCTTTGATCTCGCGAATTTGCCCAATGCGAAGAACCTGCCGCCGGAGACGCTTCACGCGGT
>CAZPCF010000082.1:0-7672 GCA_964585045.1 uncultured bacterium | reverse complement strand
GATATTATTCTCACTAATAACGGGTATAAAGTTTTCAATATCGGGATCAAACAGCCGGTAGACGCGATTGTGAAAGCGGCCATCGAGAACCAAGCGGACGCGATCGGGCTTTCCGGGCTTTTGGTGAAGTCAACGCTTATCATGAAAGAAGATCTTGAAGAAATGACCCGGCGTGGGATCAAATTGCCGGTGATCTGCGGAGGCGCGGCGCTCACGGAGCGCTTCGTGGAACGCGATCTCGCACAAGTCTATCAGGGACCGGTCCATTATGGACGCGACGCTTTTTCCGGCCTCAAGATCATGGAAAGCCTCAACGGGGAGGCGGTTTCGGTTAAAGAGGCGGTCAAGGCTGTTGAACCCTCCGTTCCCGTTCAAGCAGTTCCGAAGTCTTCCTCGAGCGCATGTCCGCCGGTTTCAATCCATCGGCGCGCGGATGGGGTTCTTCACAGCGAGATAAAGCCGCAGGGGCCGTCATTTCATGTTCACCGCGATAATCCCATTCCAAAACCGCCGTTCTTCGGTTATCGCATCCTGAAAAATATCCGGATGCTGGATGTTTTCCCTTGGATCAATAAAATCGCACTTTACCGGGCTCAGTGGCAGTTTAAACAGGGGGACAGGACTCCGCGCGAATTCGAACTTTATCTTCAGGAGAATGTAGAACCTATTTTCGAGCGTTTCAAGGAACAGACGATTCGCGAGAAGATCCTGGACCCGAAGGTCATCTATGGTTTTTACAAATGTTATTCCGAGGGGAATGATCTCGTGGTGGTGGATGGCACCGCTCAGAGCGAGTTGACCCGCTTCACATTCCCGCGCCAGTCACGGGAACCCTATCAGTGTATAGCGGATTTTTTCAGACCCAAAGGGGGCGAACTCGATGTGGCAGCCTTCCATGCGGTGACTGTAGGTAAGCGCGCCAGCGAAATGGAACAGAAACTTTTCAAGGCGAATAAGTATACGGAATATCTTTATCTTCACGGGCTTTCCGTGAAGGCTGCCGAGGCTTTGGCCGAGTATACGCATCTTCTGATCCGTCGTGACCTGGGGATCGATAAACAGGATAAGCGGAAGAAAGACGAGATCTTCCGGCAAGGGTATCAGGGGTCGCGTTACAGCTTCGGGTATCCGGCCTGTCCGAATCTTGAGGACCAGAAAAAACTTTTCCAGCTTCTTCCGGCGGAGAAGATCGGGATTACTTTAAGCGAAACCTTCCAGATGGCGCCGGAGCAATCCACCTCCGCTATTATTGTCCATCACCCACAAGCAAAATACTTCGGCGTTTAAAAAAGGCGAATCCTTTTTTAAAGACTTCAGACCACAGACCGAAGCCTATAGCAAAAACCCCCTCACGCTATCCCTCTCTCTTGGGAAGAGGACAGGTGAGGGGCGTAGTTTCTGCTCCAGTCTGCAGTCTCTGGTCTGTAGTCTATTTGCTGACGGGCTGCCCGAGTTTTTCTGCCAATGATCTATATTCCTGCCAGATCGCTTCGGGCATGTGGGAACCGAACTGTGCGAGATACTTTTCGATCTCCTTGAGTTCTTCCGTCCACTCCGGAGGATCCACCGAAAAAAGCTGCTGGATCTTATCCTGCGGGATATTGAGCCCCGAAAGATCAAGATCTTTTGTTTCCGGAATGATCCCGATCGGGGTCTCTTTGGCGCCGGCCGTGCCTTCAATACGATCCATGATCCACTTCATGACGCGGATATTGTCGCCAAAGCCCGGCCAAATGAATTTCCCGTTCTCATCGGTGCGGAACCAGTTGATCGAATAGATCTTGGGAGCGTGTTTGAGCTTTTTACCGAAGTCAAGCCAGTGGGCGAAATAATCGCCCATGTTGTAGCCGCAGAAGGGAAGCATGGCCATGGGATCCCGGCGCGTGGCGCCTACGGTCAGGGACGAGGCGGCAGCGGTGATCTCCGAGCCCATGCGGGTGCCGATAAAAACACCTTGTTGCCAGCTCAGGGATTCAGCGACAAGCGGGATGAGTTTCGCGCGCTTTCCGCCAAAAAGGATCGCTGAGATCGGAACGCCTTGCGGATTGTCGACCTCCTTGGAAAGGCTGGGGCAGTTATACATGGAGACAGTGAACCTGGAGTTGGGATGCGCGGCCTTTGTCCCCTTTGAAGTGTCCCAGGGATTTCCTTGCCAGTCCGTGACGTTTTTGGGCACGGCACCGTCCAAACCCTCCCACCAGGGCTCGTTCGTGTCGTTATCGATCGCGGTATTCGTGAAGAGCGTGGGGAAGAACTTGTTGTTCTTGAGCGTTTCGACCATTTTGGGATTGGTTTTGAGCGATGTCCCCGGAGCGACGCCGAAAAAGCCGGCTTCCGGATTGATCGCGTAAAGACGCCCGTCCGGGCCGACATTAAGCCATGCGATATCGTCGCCAACGGTCCAGACCTTGTAGCCCGGAAGCGCGGATTGCATGAGCGCCAAATTCGTTTTTCCGCAGGCGGAGGGAAGCGCCGCGGCAATATAAGTGACCTTCCCCTTGGGGTTTTCGATTCCCATGATCAGCATGTGTTCCGCGAGCCAGCCTTCTTTTTTTCCGAGGCAGGACGCGATGCGAAGCGCGAAACATTTTTTGCCGAGGAGTGCGTTACCGCCATAGCCTGAACCGAAACTTTGAACAAGGTTCTCCTGAGGGAAATGCATGATGAATCGACGTTCGGGATTGAGATCGCCGATCGAGTGAAGACCGCGCACAAAATTTTCGGAGTTGCCGATACGCTCAAGAGCTTCTTTGCCCATGCGGGTCATGATGCGCATGCTGACCGCGACGTAAGTGTTGTCCGTGATCTGAACGCAGGCCTTGGCATACGGGGATTTGGGGTGGCCCATCATGTAAGGCATGACATACATCGTGCGCCCTTGCATGCAACCATCAAAAAGGGCTGTCATTTTGGCCTTGGCTTCCTTGGGATCCATCCAGTTGTTGTTGGGCCCCGCCATTTCCTTGTCGGGATGGCAGATAAAGGTCAGCTGTTCTGTTCGCGCGACGTCATTGGGATGGGAATAATGAAAGTAAGCATTCGGCCAGTTCGTATCGTTCAGCTTTTTGAAAATGGGCCTCCCGTTGAGCTTTTCTTCTTTCATGCCGATCTCGATAAGTTCACGGGCTTCTTTTTCGGAGCCATTGCACCAGTGGACCCGGGCGGGTCTAGTCAGTTTGGCTTGTTCTTCTACCCATCTTTCGAGCGGTGTTGTCATGGATGTAACTCCTTTTGTATGGAGGATTTGGTTGCTGGTGCGGTCCCAATACCGATCGATCGAAGCTAAGGTTGGGGCCGTCCGAACTACCATTTAGGAAAAGAAATGTAAAGTTTGGACGGGGTGAAGTCTACCGATGCGGAGTGAATTTGCAAGGGGTTTTTAACAGAGACCGAATTTTTTCGGGTTAGACGTTTTCCTCAAGAAAACGTGTTATCCGTATCACAAGCTTTCGTGGGAATAAACGGACCAGGATCGCCAGAAGCTTGTTCGTGAATCCGGGGATTACTAGATGATGGCCATTCATGAGCCCACGATAAGCCGCCTCGGCCGCAGGAGCTGCTTCCATCACGAAAGTATTCTCGCGGATACTTTCTGTGTTGGAGCGTTTCTGGAACTGTGTCCGTGTGGGGCCGGGGCAAAAAGCCGTGACCGTGACTCCGGTCCCCGAAAGCTCTTCCGCGATCGCTTCGGTGAACGAAAGGACATACGCCTTGGAGGCGAAGTAGCAGGCCATGAAGGGGCCGGGTTGGAAGGCAGCTGTAGACGCTACATTAAGGATCCTGCCACAGCCCCTCCGGAGCATCTCAGGAAGAAAGAGATGGGTCAGATGGGTCAGGGTGATCATGTTGAGGTCCAGCATGCCTTCGGTGACTTTCCAATCCGCGTGACGGAAAAGACCGTGGACGCCAACCCCGGCATTGTTCACCAAGATTTCAATGATGATCTTTTGATCCTCGACCGCTGCTTTCAGTTCTTCCGCGGCCGCGGGGAGGCTCAGATCTTTTGAGATCGTTCTTACGTCGATGCGATAGGCCGTGCTCAATTCCGTGGCGAGTTCGTCCAAACGGATTTTATTTCGTGCGACCAGAACAAGAGGATAACCATCGCGGGCAAAAAGCTTGGCGAACTCATGGCCCATGCCTTCCGAAGCACCGGTGATCAGAACATATTCTTTTGTCATGACCGTTTCTACGGATGTTTTTAGATCAGGAGCGTATAACGCCGAGCGATTTTGCGATCCTTGCGAAAACATTGATTGCGCGTTCGATCTCCTGCAAAGAATGACCCGCGGTCACGGTGGTGCGAATCCGGGTGGTATTGGGCGGGACTGCAGGGGGAAGAATAGGCACAATAAAGATCCCTTCCTGCCTCGCAATACGGGTCATCTCCAAAGCTTTTGCATCGTTGCCGACGATGATCGGGACAATGGGGCTTTGGCTTTTCAAGGTGTCAAAGCCGTTTGCGCGGAGTGTTTTGAGAAAATAATCCATATTTTCATGGAGTTTTTTCACGCGCCACGTCTCTTCCTCAATAACCTCAAAGGAAGCTTTGGCGGCTGCCGCGGAGGCCGGTGGCAGGGAGGCGGAAAAAATAAAGGGACGGATCGAGTGTCGCAGATAGTTGATGAGTTTGGAATTGCCGGCGATATAACCGCCAACGCTCGGGATCGTTTTACTCAAGGTTCCCATTTTAATATCAATGAGCCCTTCCGCCGGGTCGATCCCGAAATGTTCCTCGATGCCCGTGCCTCTTTTTCCGAGAACCCCAAGCGAATGGGCTTCGTCGATCATGAGAAGGGCTTTGAATTTCCGGCAAAGCCGGATCACTTCCGGGAGGTTGATGATGTCGCCATCCATGCTGAAGACAGCGTCCGCCACAACGAGTTTGACCCCTTTCTTGGGGGCCTCGCTGAGGGCCTTTTCAAGGGATCCCATATCGTTGTGTTCAAATCTGGAAAAATGAGCCCTCGAGAGGATGCAACCGTCCACAATGCTCGCGTGGTTGACCTTGTCAGAGATCACGACGTCGTTCCGGCCGAGGAGGGCGGAAATCGTTCCGGAATTGGCGCCGTAGCCCGTTGAGAGAGCGATGACATCCTCGGTTTTCTTAAAGGAAGCGATCTTTTTTTCGAGCTCCACGTGGATGCGGGTGGTTCCCGTCAGGAACCGAACACCGTGCGTGCCTGTCCCAAATTCTTCGGTGGCTTTTTTGGCGGCGGCGTTGATTTTTGGGTGTCCCAAAAGATCAAGATAAGAATAAGACGAGAATTGAAGCAGCGGCCTGCCTTGGATCGTGATATGAACTCCATCCACGGCATCTGAAGAATGCATGTAGGGATAGAGGTCATGTTTTTTGGCTTCCAGGATCCGCCGGTTCAGGATCTCGACTCGGGCCAGGATCGTTTTCTGACTGAAATTTTCAGGTTTGCCCATGGGTTTTACTCCTTCAATAAAAAAAGTTGGCTGTTATGAATTTTATAGAACAGGGGTGCAACTTTGATTTTGGGATAACGAAGGCGAAGCCGCTTCACCTCGCTTAAGACAAAATCTGTTTCATTGCCGATCTCAAAGAGGTGCGAAAAATTCCTGAAATGTTCTTCGGCGTCCTTTTTCTTCCAGCCACCCCTCTTGACAAGGCCTTTGATGAAAAGGTCTTTACGGGCGGGGAGGTTGACCATGCCGCAATGGTCGTGGGTGATGAGCGCGATGTGGGAGACGCCGCCGACCGCGATCGCATAAGAAACTTTAAACTCACTGTAGCGGAGATTGGCGCCACCTGTCCTTAGAACGAACGCGAAATTGTCGGGAATATGCAGAAGCTTACGGCTGTCCATGCACATGCCGATGAGAAGCTGCGCGTGAGAATAAGGCTTGAAAGGGCGGCCCAGATTCTGATACTCCAAGAGACGTCCGATCGGGGTGTCCCTGTATTTTACCGGGATGTCCGAGAGCTTGTTGATCGAAATGAGGCGGTTCATGTATTTCAAATTGTCCCTTTGTGAGCCACTGTATTGAAGAAAAGAGTGGTGAGGGGAATTGAACCCCCGACCTCAAGATGCACAATTGTGCCCTTGCGTTTGACAAAGTTTATCCATCTTTGACCGATATGTCCATAAAATCTGCGGTTAAGCCACTTTTGCTGTCAAACTGTTTAACCGACATTGGCCATCTTTATCCATCATTATCCAGTCAAAGTGCTATCAATTGGTGCTTTCAGTTTCTGACACCCGGCTACTTGTTAGATCGGAGCCTTCGAGAAAGATTAGTGTTAAAGATCGCCGAATGTTTTAGAGTGAAGGGTAGGCTTCTTTCCCTTAAAATTCATCTCATCCTATCCTTCGGTGCAGCCGATAAATAAATCATAAGGAGTAGCAGGAAGAGCAAGGACTAAATTTTGAAGCAGTATAGCTGAGGGGACAAGGCCAATAGTGGGGGCGAGGCAAGATCTACAGGGGAGTGGCTTTTGGCCCCGTTCCATTCATCGGCCATCCTGCACTCGGGAGCAGAAAATAAAACCTTTCGATCTAGTCTCTTTGAGTTTGAAGAAAGAAAAAGTGGGGGCGGGGTATGTGCCGTGCAAGGTTTGTAAACCATAAATATTAGGGAGCTTCTATGAAGAGATTCTTTGCGGTTATAGCGGCGATTTTTTGCATGGTCGGCGCTTCCTTTGCGGAAGAAAATACCCTTCCAGATTTGTTCGAGGTGAAAGGTGTAGCTGCTGTAATATATCAGTTTGAGGGAGGGAAAATAGTAGATCAAGGCAAAGGCGATGGGGTCATTTATTCAGTCAATAGAAAAAATAAGAAAATTGTTCGTAAGGCCATTCTTAACTCAGAGATTAAGGAGGGGCCAGGCGCTGGGTTTCAGCCCGATAGTACCGAGTATGAGATAGTTTATGATGCAGACGATCCTGAAACAGGCAAACATCTAATTAAAGGGTTTGGGAATATCGGGTCAGGACATGGGTTTGAAACTGTAGTGATAGATGAAAAAAACATAACATCATCCAATTTAAAATCCGATTATTTCGTGCTGTATTTTTTTGAAAGGACGGATCTAACGGCCTCAGAACACTCTCCGGCGGTCACTGCCGAGCTTTCATCAGAGGACCAAAGATCTGATTTAGAGCCGACCGTTAACGATTCTGAGCAAACTGCCATCGAAGATGCTATCACCACTATAAAATCCGCCCAGAATGAAAAAGAGCAAGTACCGTAGACGATTGTCCAAGAGCAGTCACAGTATAGTGCCTGGCCATTAAGGCCAAGCCAGTCAGTTCACGAGCTTGATTTGCGGGTAGAGGTCCGGGCGTCTAAAGTTCGAATAACTTCAACAGGCTCGGCGGAACTTGAGGTTCTGTTCTTTCCATTGTTCGGGTTCCTAATTGGTATTCAGCAAAAGAACAAAAGATAAGGAGCTTTTTCCTTCTTGGCTTTAGGGGCCCCTCTTCTTTTTTTTGTCTTCTTCCGTTCCTGATTCCCTAACTACTGATCCTGAAACTCGCCTAGCTAGTAGGATTGATTCGGGCAAAGCTGCTATCAAAAGTGCAATCGCCCCCATTTTGCCTGCCCTAAAACAAAAACAGCTACCGACGTAACCGCCGATAGCTGTTAGTAATGTGCGACCTGAGACATAGGTTACACCTTATACCGGAGACATGGGTAACACTTTT
>CAZPCF010000081.1:0-7739 GCA_964585045.1 uncultured bacterium | reverse complement strand
ACACGATCGACCGCGTCTACAACGCCGTGGTCCGCGGTGTGGTCCAGCATAACGAGGGGATGTGTGAAGAACCCGTGGGACGCGCTTTTCTCAACCGTAAAAAAGTGGTCATTCGTCCGTCCGGTGGCAAGGACGCCCTCACTTTTTTTCGCGTGCTGAAACGGTTCAAGAACGCGACTTTTGTGGAGATCCGTCCAAAAACCGGCCGCACCCATCAGATCCGCGTACATTTTGCGCACATGGGACATCCGGTGCTGGGGGACGCTCTTTATGGGGTCCAGTTCCCGCCGATCCAACGGCAAGCGCTTCACGCCTTGACGCTCGGGTTCGAGCAGCCCCGTACAAAGAAGTGGATCAGTCTTACGAGCGAGTTACCCGGGGACATGCAGGGCCTCCTGCGCTTTCTCGAGAAGCAATCCTGATCCCGAAAGGGAACAACCCCTTTTCAGCGCAACGTTCTACGCACAACGCGCAACGAATTTGTTTTAAGCTTTTACCTGCCTACCGGCAGGCAGGCGTTGTGCGTTGCCTGTTGAGCGTTGCGCTCGGAGCAGAAGCGATCTTTTTAGAAAAATCATAGAGTCAAAAGGGCAGTTGTCCTATAATCGAGCTCCATGAACCCTGTCCATTGGCTTTTCTTCATCGGGACCGTCGTCGTCTCTCTGGGTTTTGCGCTCTACGGGCAGTGGGTGCTCTGGAAATATAAAGCGCCTTCCTATAGAACGACCGTGACCGGCTGTGAAATTGCGCGTTTCGTTCTGGATCAAGCAGGCCTCGTCCAGGTTTCTGTCACTCCGATAGAACCTTCCGGGGAATATTCCCCCACAGAAGGCCTTTTCCTGGAACCCAAGGTCTATGAAGGGCATGATTTCCTTTCCGTCCTCCAGGCGGCACGTCAGGCGTTCCTTAAAAGCCAGCTCTCCAACATGACCTTTTGGGTGCGCCTCAAAAAGCGTATGGCTTTTGTGATCCGTTTCACGGTTTTGGCAGGATGGGCCCTGCTGGTGCTCGGGAATTTTTTCCCCTTCCTCCGGTTCCTGGTCAATCTCGGTCTCGGGTGTTTTACCGTGGTCATGGCCCTCGTGATCTTTGACCTGCCGTTCGAGCTGGAGGTTGAGGAAAAAACGTCCAAGCTTCTCAAGCATTCCGGACATTTTCAACCCAATGAAATGGTCCATCTGAAGAAGCTGAACCAGGCGAGCGCGTTTTGGGGGCTTGCGTCCGTGATCCGTGCCCCTTTCAATAAATGTCTTTCCCTCCTGGGGAAAAAAGGGATGGCCTATGGGCTTTAAGAATCTCGGGGAATTCCTGAAGGCCCTTCGCGAAGAAGGTGAGCTTGTTGAGGTGAAGGCACCGGTCGATCCGGTGCTGGAGGTCACCGAGATCTATGACCGCGTGGTGAAAAAGGAAGGGCCGGCGCTCCTTTTTACGAATGTCCGCGGTTCTGGGATGCCCTTGGTGATCAATCTCTTCGGTTCTCCCAAACGCATGAGCATGGCGCTTGGCGTGAAAGCGATCCCTGAGATCGCGGAGCGCATCCATTCCTTTTTGGACCTCAAGCCGCCGAAAGGCCTTTTTGAAAAACTCGCGATGATCCCCAAACTTTCGGAACTCAATGCCGTGCTCCCCAAATTCGTCAAGCACGCGCCCTGCCAGGAGAAGATCATCTTTGCAGGCGAAGACAAGCCCTATTCTCCAGCAGAAAATTCAAAGGTGAATGGGGCTAGTCCTGGCAACCTTCTATCAGAAGAAAATAGTCCCAATACTGTTCAATTTCCACACTATGGAAATCGGGGCAATCCTGACTACCATAATGAAAAAGAAAATAAAAGTCAGGATAGATGCCAGGGCAAGATGTTGGACCAGCTTCCTCTGATCCAATGCTGGCCCAAAGATGGCGGAAAATTCATCACATTCCCGCTCGTGATCACCAAGGACCCGGAGACGAACCAGCGCAACGTCGGGCTTTACCGGATGCATATGTACGACGACCGGACGACCGGCATGCATTGGCAGATCCACAAAGACGGGGCCGAACATTTTCGGAAGCTCACCCGGGGGAGTCAAAGGCGTTTGCCCGTCGCGTGTGTCATTGGCGCGGACCCGGCAACCATGTTCGCGGCCGCGTGCCCGCTTCCCAGCGGCATGGACGAGATGATGCTTGCGGGATTCCTGCGGAAAAAATCCGTGGAGCTTGTGAAGTGCAAGACGATCGATCTGGAAGTGCCGGCGGAGGCGGAGATCGTACTGGAAGGCTATGTGGAAGAAGGACAGATGCGCCTCGAGGGGCCCTTCGGCGATCACACCGGTTTTTATTCCCGGGCGAAGGATTTTCCCGTGTTCCACGTCACTTGCATGACACATCGCAAGGACCCGGTCTATGTCACGACCGTCGTGGGCCGTGCGCCGATGGAAGATTGCTATATGGGAAAAGCCATTGAACGGATATTTTTGCCGATGATCCAAAAACAGTTCCCGGAGATCGCCGATATTTGCCTGCCGTGGGAGGGTGCCTTTCACAATTGTCTGATCGTTTCGATCAAGAAGAGTTACCCCGAACAGGGGAAGAAGATCATTCATGCGATCTGGGGCCTTGGGCAGATGATGTTCTCCAAAATGATCGTTGTGCTTGATCATGATACGAATATCCAGGACCTAAAGGAAGTCTCGTGGCGCGTGCTGAACAATATGGACCCCAAACGTGACCTTGTGTTCGGCGAAGGGCCTCTGGATGAACTGGACCACGCCGCGCCCAGGGACTTCGCGGGTTCCAAGATCGGGATCGACGCCACGCGCAAAAGCGGCGCGGAGGGGATGGAACGTCCCTGGCCCGAAGACATCGTCATGACCGATGAGATCAAACGCCGGGTCGAAACGCGCTGGCGCGAGTACGGACTAGATGAAAAATACCTCTGATGCGCTCAAAGCGCAACGTGCAACGCACAACGCCTGCCTGCCGGTAGGCAGGTAGAAGCTCAAAGCGAATTCGTTGCGCATTGGGCGTAGAACGTTGCGCCGGACTCACCTCGAACAGGATCTTGGATGAAAAGTTTTCTTGAAAGATCGACGGCCTTTGCTCGCGATATTAAACTCGAGCATTCACTCTTCGCCCTTCCGTTCGCCTACCTCGGTCTTTTCTTCGCGGAAAAAAAAGTCCCGGGCCTTTTCCTTTTCTTCTGGGTCACCGTTGCGATGGTAAGTTTCCGCACCATGGCGATGGGTCTCAACCGGTTGCTTGACCGGACGATCGACGCGGAAAATCCGAGAACACAGGGACGGGCGCTCCCGCAAAAGAAACTCCGGACAGGTTTCGTTTGGCTGGCGGTGCTTGCCTCGTTCCTTGTTTTTGAATGGAGCGCTTTCACCCTCGGGGCCTTGTGCTTTTGGCTTTCACCGGTCCCCGTAGTGCTGGCGTGGATTTACCCTTTCACCAAGCGCTTCACCTGGGCTTCGCATTTTGTGTTGGGCCTTATTCTTGGCATTGCACCGTACGGAGCTTGGATCGCGGTCACCGGGCAATTCGCGTGGGCCCCGGCATTTCTAACGGCAGGGGTCATGTGCTGGGTCGCGGGTTTTGACATGATCTATGCATTGCAGGACATCGATTTTGATATGAAGCATGGGCTTTTTTCATTTCCCGCGCACTTTGGCATCGCCGCCACGCTAAAGTTGACGCGCCTGCTCCACGCCGTAAGCATTCTCTGCTGGCTCGCGGCGGGACTTTTCGCGCACATGGGATCCTGCTACTGGGCCGGGCTCGCCGTTGTCGCCGGGTTCCTCGTCCGGGAAAACCAGCTCGTGCGTCATTTCGGCGTCGTCAGGATCAACGAAGCCTTTTTCCTTATGAACGCCGTTACGAGCGTCACGCTTCTTCTCGCTGTCATATTTGACGTTACCCTGAAAGGAGGCTTGCCCCGTTAGAGATTTCGGAGAGGATGTTCCTTGAAATCAATCTCAAACAAGAGCTTTTTTAAAATTAACTAAACTAACGGAAGCGTTAAAAAGCGCTTCCTATCTCTGACGGGGTGAATCCTATGAGAATAATGAGAGCCTTTTTTCTTATGTTGATCCTTATGGTCCCCACGGCACTGCAAGCGGAAGCCCCTTCGACAAGCTCAGGGCAAGCCCTGCCGGAAGTCAAAACCTACGAAGAACTGATTGCCGCGATCAGGGGAGCGCGTCAGGCCAGTCAGGTGCGCATTGAACAATCCAAGGTCCGGGAGGCGTGGGAGACCGGCAAACTTATCGACGAGCACATTCTTTATCACAAGGAGCGCGCAGATTATGGCAAGCAGGTACTTCTCAGGCTTTCAAAAGATCTGGGCACGAGTGATACCGAGTTAGGTTATATGCTTCGGTTCGCCAGGGCCTATCCAATTTCCCCGACGTCGGGGAAATTGACCTGGTCGGACTACCGGGAACTCTTGTCCTTGAACGACCCCGTACAGCGTGAGCAGATCAGCCGGAAGGCGGCCGATGAAGATTGGGACGTTAAGCGGATCCGCAGTGAAGTCCAAAGGATCAATCAATTGGCCCGGACCGGAACGGAGCCTTCCGAGCGCCTTGTTGCTAAGCCCGGGATTCCGTACACGTACCGCGTGGTTCCGGGCGTTGAGAAAGGGGAGCGGGTCCTCGATCTTGGTTTTTCCAATTACCTGAGCCTTTCTTCCGTCATTCTGAAGCCGAAGGCTGAGGAATCTCAAAAAAGGGATCCTTTGGCGGCGCCTCAGGATGACGCATTCAAAGAAGGCGACATTGTGCAATTGATCTCCCCCTTTCGTAAAGGGGGCGAGGGGGATTTTGCTGAAATCTCCCCTAACCCCTCTTTGCAAAAGAGGGGGAGTGAGGACGACCTGTTTACTTATGAAGCCAAGGTCCTTGAGGTCATTGATGGCGATACAATTAAGGCCGTGGTTGATCTTGGTTTCGGATTCCGGACGGTCCAGAAGCTTCGCCTGCGAGGCATCGATACCCCCGAGATCGCCACAGCAGACGGCATGGAAGCAAAAGAATTTGTGGAGAAAATGTTAAAGACGACACCCGGTGTCGTGGGCATTCCGACACCGGGTGTTGATAAACCGGTGCCTGGTTCACCCGTTCTCGTCAAGACCGTCAAGTCCGACAAGTACGACCGCTACCTGGCAGACGTATTCCTTACTGACAAAGAGGGGAAAGAAGTCTATCTTAACGGTCTGTTACTTGAAAAGGGGCATGCCGTCAAAGTACGGAGCTGACCTCACGGGACGGTACCGTGTACGTCCGGCACTCGCATCTTTGCCCAAGGATGATATCACCGCCTTTTACGGTAAGCCGCGCGCGGCCGCGGAACACGTAAGATGAACCTGGGGTAGCCGTCCCTACGGCACCCGGTACCATTCGAATCCAAAGAGAGCAGGGATCATGAAGAAGATCAAAGCGGACAACAGTTTGAAGAAAAATGAGGAATATTACCGCAGGCTGGTCCAGGATGCCAATAGCATCATTTTGCGCATGGACACCCGGGGCAGGATCATTTTCCTGAACAAATTCGCGCAAAAGTTCTTCAAATTCAAGGAGAAGGAAATGCTGGGCAAAAGTGTGATCGGGACCATTGTGCCGGTGACGGACAGTGCGGGCAGGGATCTGAGGGCCATGATTGATGATATTGTGTATCATCCCAAGAAGTATGTGAATAATGAAAATGAGAACATGCTTCGCAGCGGGGAGCGCGTGTGGATATCCTGGACCAACAAGGCCTTGTCCGACAAGCAAGGACGTACGAAAGAGATCCTCTGTGTCGGCAACGATATCAGCAAGATCAAAAAGGCCGAAGAGCTTTTAAAACAGATGGATCAGCGGAAGTCGGCCTTTGTCGCCAATGTTTCTCATGAATTCAAGAACCCTTTGGGCAATATGAAGCTCTCGCTGGGCTATGTCCTTGAAGGCGAGATCGGTGGGCTCAACGAGAAACAGAAGATGATGATCGAGATGGCCCAGAAGAACACGGAAAGGCTTATCCGGTTGGTCACGGATCTTCTGGATATTTCAAAGATCGAAGCGGGGAAGATGAAGTTGAAAAAGCAAAGGATCCGGATCGCTTCCCTGGCCGATGAAGTCCTGGCCGGTAACAGCGAAGAGATCTCCGGGAAGGACCTTGTCCTTAAAAAAGAGTTCTCGGAGAGTGCAGGTTGGATTTGGGCGGACCCGGACAAGCTGACCGAAGTGATCATCAATTTGCTGAGTAACGCCGTCAAATACACTCCTGCCGGGGGAAGGATCATCCTCAGTCTTTCCGGCACAGGGAAAGAGGTCCGTTTTGAAATATCCGATTCGGGGTCGGGGATCGCCAAGGAGGATTTTTTAAAGCTGTTCGATAAATTCGAGCGTCTCACCGCGGAAAGACAAGAAGGGACCGGCCTGGGCCTTTCCATTACCAAGGATATTGTTGAACTTCATAAGGGCAGGATCTGGGTCGAAAGTGAGTTGGGCAAAGGCAGTAAATTTATTTTTACCCTGCCCAGAAAATCTAATTAAGATTACAGGTGACAGTCACCTAAAAGGGGACAGGCATTGAAAGATTGCCTGTCCCCATCAGCAAGAAAATAAAACCATGAAACCATACATTGTTGCAATAACAGGTGCCAGCGGAGCGATCTACGGGGTGCGGTTGTTGGAGGTGCTGGCCGAGCAAAAGATCCCTGTGGAGCTTGTGATCTCAGACACCGCGAAGATCGTGATAAAGGAGGAGTTGGGGACTACAGGTGACAGTCACCTAAAAGGTGACAGTCACCTTCACGTGCACGATTTCCACGATTTCACCGCGCCGATCGCAAGCGGGTCGTACCCGACAGAAGGCATGGTCATTATCCCGTGCAGTATGGGAACGCTCGGGGCGATCGCGTCAGGCCTCAGTCAGAACCTTATTCACCGTGCCGCGGATTGCACGATCAAGGAGGGGCGCAAACTTGTGCTCGTGCCGCGCGAAACACCGCTTTCGGCCATTCATCTTGAGAACATGCTCAAGCTCGCAAGGCTTGGCGTGAAGATCGTTCCGCCGGTGCCGGCCTTTTACGGTGCCCGGCAAAAAGTCGAAGACCTTGTCGATTTTGTGGTGGGGAAGGTCCTGGATCAGCTCGGCATTCAGCACGCCCTTTATCCTCGATGGGTCGGTAAAACGGCTCATAGCTTATATAAAAGGTAAAAGGTAACAGTCACCCGAAAGGGGGCAGGCTTTAAATGACGGCCGGCCCTTTTTATCGTTCGCGTTAAGTATTGTGCGTTGAACGTTGCGCTTGAGGAAAGATATGGATACTGAAACCAAAGTAAAACTTCGCATCGGAAAAATTCGATACCTCAACTGTCTACCGTTCTACTTCGGCCTTACGGAAATGCTCCGGGCGAAAGGGTTGGAGCCGGAGGTGAGTTTTTTTGAGTCGTATCCCGTTGAGATCAACCAAGCCATGGAGAAGGAGGAGATCGACGCGGCGCCGGTGTCCTCCCTGGAATATCTCCAGCGTCAGGATGATTATCTTCTCCTGCCGGACCTCGCGATCGGGACGCGGCTTTTCGCACGGAGCGTGCTGCTTCTTTCCAAGAAAAAGATAGAACAACTTAACGGCGCGGCGATCGCCCTTTCCCGGGAAAGCCTCAGCTCCGCCGGTCTTGTGCGCATTCTCCTCTCAAAGAAATATAAACATCGGAATACATTCGAGCTAACCGATCAGGACCCCGAGGCGATGCTCCAGAAATATTCCGCCGCG